>JAISQH010000021.1 GCA_031274385.1 Planctomycetaceae bacterium
CAAATTTTACGCCATAATTTTTCCCCTTTGTGTCAAAATTAGTACCGTTTGGGTTAAAAGGTGTACCTTTTGAGTTAAAAGGTGTACCTTTTGAGTTAAAAGGTGTACCTTTTGAGTTAAAAGGTGTACCTTTTGGGCTAAAAGGTGTACCTTTTGGGTTAAAAGGTGTACCTTTTGGGCTAAAAGGTGTACCTTTTGGGTTAAAAGGTGTACCTTTTGAGTTAGAAGGTGTACCTTTTGAGTTAAACGGCATTATCAAAGGTGAATTTTCGGGAATGAGATGAGAGAGATTTGACTCGATGATGTCGTCGCTGCGCGACTTTGTCGTTGGGGTGACGCAATCCGGTGATTACGCTACGCTCCATCACCGGTTATGCATGATGCCGTCGCTGCGCGACTAAAATTAATATCACTTTCCCGTTCATTTTCCATTATCCATTTTCAATTATCATACGATGTTAACTGCTCCGCTGGCACTTTTGGGATTAATTTCGTTGCCTCTTGTGGTTGGCATCTATCTTTTTCGCACGCGGTCACGGCGTTGTGAAGTTTCGAGTTTGTTCTTATGGGTTGACCGCAGTCAGGCAAAACAAGGCGGCAGGCGAATTCAACGTTTACAATTACCCTTACTTATTATTTTGGAACTTCTCGTCCTGATTCTGCTCACGGTTGCCGCGACACGACCAATGTTTCGCCTCGAAGCAATGGGCAGACCAACCGCAATGATTCTTGACGCATCTTATTCGATGACGGCGGGGGTTGACGACGACACAAGCCAAAAACGTGCCGTTCATGATCTTCACCGCATGTTTTCCGCACAAATCGGATCACAACCCATTGGTTATCCGGTGCAATTGATTCTTGCCGGGTCAAAACCGCAACTCCTGCCCGGCAGAGCCAAAAACGCCGCCGAAGCACAGGAACTTCTCAAATCATGGCATTGCGTCTCGCCAACCGCTGATCTTGATGCGGCGGTTTCGCTTGCCGCGAATATCACCACTCCGGGAACAAAAATTCTCGTTGTTACTGATCACCCGCCCACCGGCGAGATTGCCGAAGGACGCGTTTTGTGGAAATCTTACGGAAAACGAGCGGATAATCTGGCAATTATTCATGCCAGCCGCGTGTTTCAGGATGACAAAGACCGGCTGCTGCTCGAAATTGCCAATCTCGGCGAAAAAAATCAGCAACTCCGTATGTCAATTGTCGAAACAAAACGTCAGCGCCTTCTTTTTCAACAAGAAAACCGGACATTGGAACCCGGTCAAACGCATCTGATTCGTACCGGTATTCCTCAAGATATTGAATCTATTGAAGTTCGTCTCGACAAGGACGTTTTGGCAATCGATAACCGATTAACGGTTTTGCCGCCGAATCGGAGACCGGTTCGGGTTCAGGTTGGGTCGCTTCCCGACGGCTTGTCCGATAAAATCAAAAAAGCAATCGAATCCACCGGACTCGCAACTCTTGTCCAAGACCGCCCGGAAATGGTCTTTGCCACGCAACAACCTGAACCGCCATCACTGTCCGTGCCGACTTGGATGGTTACGATTCTTTCCGAAACAAACACGGAGAAGTTGAAATCGTTTATCGGACCGTTTATTGTTGATCATTCCAGCCCGCTCACAACTGGTTTGTCGTTGGACGATGTGATTTGGAGTGCAAACGAGAATCTGGAAATGAATGGTACGGCACTGATTTCGGCTGGCGATGTTCCGCTTTTCACCGAACAACGGCGGCGGAATGGTTCTCGGATTTTGACAATTCAAATCAATGACTGGCAGCGTTCGACTTTGATAACCAGTCCGGTCTTTC
Organism: Planctomycetaceae bacterium; assembly: GCA_031274385.1. Taxonomy (GTDB): domain Bacteria; phylum Planctomycetota; class Planctomycetia; order Pirellulales; family Thermoguttaceae; genus WRKP01. Next base: position 1,816 of record JAISQH010000021.1, read on the forward strand.
CGATCTTGATCTGGAATATCTTAAAATATCGAACCAGCCAAACGGTTGGTATGACGGTGAATAATTTGAAACTCGGTACGGAGGCGGAGTTTGTTCCGGCGGAAGGCGACGAAACGGTTGAAATCAAAACGCCGCAAGGGGATTCGCCAACGGTTCTTTCTGTTTCGGGCAATCCGGTCAGGATTCCGGCTGATCAGACCGGCGTTTTTCAGATAACAACCGCGTCGGGAATTTATCAGTTTGCCGTCGGAACCCTTTCGGCAGAAGAATCCAACCTCCTGAATATGGCAACAACAACAATCGGTAATTGGTTCGATGAGGAAACGTTACGTACTGAGTTCCAACCGGTTGCCTGGCTTTTGTTGCTCGCCACCCTCCTCTTAATGACAACGCATCATTGGTTCATTGCCGTCCGAAAATAGTCCGCTAGGTGCGGGTTTCAAACGCCCCTCTCTTGGTTGGCAGAAAAATAAGACAACAAAAACATCACGCCGCATCACGGCAATTCATTTTGGACAAGAATTATTTATGAAATCAAAAACATTTGAAGAATCGTTGACCCGTTTGGAAGAAATCCTACAACAACTGGACAACGGACAACTCAATTTGGAAACGGCGTTGCTTCAATACGAGGAAGGCGTCCATCTCTTAAAGTATTGTCATAAAATAATCGAATCCGCACAACATAAAATCGAAATCCTGCGAAGCGGTGATGATGACGATTCAATAAAAATCGAACCGGTTGACGAAAAAGAATTTAAAACAAAATTGAAAATAGACAGCAAAATGGACAATGGACAATTGATAATTGAAAATTGAAAATGGACAATGGAAAATTGGCAACTTCTAAAAACTCTTTTTTAACCACGAAAAACACACAAAAACACGAAAGGATTTTTGTTATCACTTTTTTACGATAACCGATTGACTGCAATTGTATTTTTCGTGAAATTTCGTGTGTTTCGTGGTTAATCTCGGTTTTTAGAAGTTCCCGTAAAACAATTCCGAAGGAGTTCCATTTGGATAACCCCGTGCAAACGAAGTGCAGCACGGGGTAAATTTATCAATAAATCCCGAACTTGCCGGAACTCCGTAGGAGTTCAACTTTTATGTAGGGGTAATATGGTAACCTTCCCAAAGTTCATCGCTTTTTATTGAACTCCTACGGAGTTCTTGCTTTGTTTGCCACTTACACCGTGCTGCGCAGGCTTGCACGGGGTTATCCATAGTCAACTCCTACGGAGTTGTTGTTCAATCCTTAATTTTCCATTGTCAATTTTCCATTTTCAATTATCAATTTTCCATTTTCCATTATCAATTAAATCGGAGAGAATGATTTGTTTTTTCGGCAGTTTATCATTCGTTGGCTGACTGCACAGGCAATGCAGGCGGCAAAAAAGGAAATCTTCAAAACACCGGAAGAGGATTTGGAAAATCCGGCTGCGTCAAAACAATTATATAATAAATGTAATGAATGTTGTGAATCGAGCGAGAATCAACCGGATGATTCCGGGACGTTGTTGGAGGCGGTGGATTTGGGAATTGTGTTTGCGATGCCGATGGAAGCTGCCGGAGTGGTGGATGTCTTAAAACAAGCCCGGACAACACAAGGTGATGGTCGGACATTTCATACCGGAATATTGGAAGGTTATCGTGTTGCGGTTGTTGAATCGGGGGTTGGTCAGGAGAACGCGGGGCGTGCCGCTGAGGTGTTGCTTGATGTTTTCAAGCCCAAACGGCTTCTTTCTGCCGGTTACGCCGGTGGGTTGGCGAAACGTTTGAAGCGGTTCAATGTTTGTTTTCCCGAAATATTGGTTCGGGAATCCGATGGAAAGAAACTCCATTTATCCAATTCCGTTCCCGAAATCATTGAAGAACCGCCGCACACGGAACCATCGGAATCGTCCCTTCCAAAAAAACACGCCGGAAAACTGATTCTGTTGACGACGGATTTTGTGGTTGGTTCTCCGAAACAAAAATCATTGCTCAATCACCAAATCGGAGCGGAACTTGTTGACATGGAGACATTTGCTGTTGCGGAAGTTTGCCGAAAGCAACAGGTTCCGTTTCTTGCTATTCGGATTATTTTGGACACGGCGGAGGAGCAAATTCCCAAGGATGTCCAACGGATTTTGAAGAATGCCGAAAAAGGCGGTGCGCGATTGGTTGGTTCGGTGCTTGGTTCCATTTTTTCGCGCCCGTCGTCGATGGTTGATCTTTTTTCGCTCAAACAACGGGCACTCAGTGCCACTGATCGTCTTGCCAAACAAATTGCCGCAGAATTACGGAAACAGCACAACCGAAACGATTTTCTTAAAATGGTCAACTCTGATAAAATCGGACTTGATCATTAGGAAGTTTCTAAAAACCTCTTGTTCTTTGCCGATATACTCATTCCACTTTAGTTTTCGATTTTCTTTTTTTCACGTTCCGTTTTTGAAATTTATTTTAGGAATGGTAGGCAACATCTCTCCGAGAGGTTGCCTACCTTGATTAATTGAAACACCGCCCAATGAACTGTAGGAAAAAACACGAAAGAATATCTTTATTTTTTTTCGTGTTTCTTCGGTCTGCGAAACGGGGCGATTGCGTCCACTCCGCTTGATGAACGGCTACAAACAATCGGTCTTAATCCTCCGTTATTCTCAACAGACTATCCTACCAATTTTATCAATCCGAAAAATCGTGTTCAGACAATTGGGGTTTTCGTTTTGTCAGCAGATTATCAGATTTTACAGATTTTCATAAAAAACGAATCTGTAAAATCTGTTGACAATAACAATAGACTTATTTTATATTGTCTGATTTTTTGGTTACGGAACAAGTCATGCCATATACAAAACGTTTTCATTGAGTATAATCTGTTTGTTGATTCATTGATGACTCCCCTATTTCTGCATGATGATTTGAAAGGAAAATGATTTATGGCTAATGATATTGAAGACATTGATTACATTAATCCGGTTATTGCCGGACTTGAAGAAGCGTTCAACATTCAATTGAACTGCAAAATCGAACGAATCGGACTCGGTTTAATGGAAAATAATCAGGCACTCCACCCGGTAAGCGGTATTATCGGCATCAGCGGTAAGGGAGTTGGAACGGTGGTGCTTTCCATGTCGGAAAGTGTTGCCATCAAAGCGGCTTCGACAATGTTGCTGGATCCGGGGCTTGTTGAAATTAACGACGATGTCATGGATGCCGTTGGTGAAATTACCAATATCGTTTGCGGCGGAGCCAAAGCAAAACTCGCCCGATTTCATCTTTCCATGAGTTTACCCAACGTCTTGTGCGGAACCAATTGCCGGTTGCATTTCCCGCAAAATTCGCATCCGATTTCTATTCCGTTCAAATGCGTCTGGGGTCCTCTGGCTCTTCAAATCGGATTCACCGTTCCGAAATAAGTCATTTCCTCTTTTCGTTGCGTCATTGCGTTTTTGCGTGCCAATGAAAAAGAGACCGTTACGTTATGATTCGTTTTCCGTGTTTTCATTTTTTGTTTCGACGGGAAACAATTCTCTGTCCGGTAAGTCGTTCAAACTGCCCAGTCCAAAGATTTGGAGGAAATTTTTTGTTGTACCGTAAAAAAAGGGACGCCCAAGTTCTTCGGATCGACCAACGATTTCAGAGATTTCATCTCTACCGATGATTCCTCGATTGCTTGAAATGCGAATATTAACCACAAATAAAACAATTTTGCCAAATTATCAAAAAATCGCTCGACTCGGTTATCA
>JAISQH010000034.1 GCA_031274385.1 Planctomycetaceae bacterium
TTGAAATTTGAAATTTCGTCATTGACTGCGGTTTTTTGTTTTTGGGAAAAACGTTTACTGTCAAGATTGCTTCCGTTTATTATTATTAACATTAATATTGATTCCTTTATTATGACAACGACATCACATTGGATTTCAAAGCGTGCCGGGACATTTGAAGCGTCCGGTATTCGGAAGGTGTTTGATCTTGCTGCCAAACTCGAAAATCCGATTAATCTTTCGATTGGTCAACCGGATTTTGATGTGCCGGAGCCAGCCCGGAACGCCATGATTGACGCAATCAACTCCGGTAAGGGCGGTTACACGCCGACGCAAGGTCTTGCGGTACTTCGGGAAACGCTTCAAAAACGAGTTGATGCTCAATACGGTCATTCGGATCGGTCGGTGTTTGTTGCCAGCGGAACCAGCGGGGCATTGGCATTGGCGTTGCTGGTTGCGGTTGATCCGGGCGACGAAGTGATTTTCTTTGATCCTTATTTTGTGATGTATGATGCGTTGGTTCGTATGACGGGCGGTGTGCCGGTGGCGGTTGATACGTACCCCTATTTTCAATACGATATTCAACGTCTGGCTGATGCGATTACGCCGAAAACGAAAGCGATTATCTTAAACTCTCCGGCAAACCCGAACGGCAAAGTCGCAACACGGGAAGAAGTCAAAGCAATTGCCGAACTTGCGGCTCGGCACGGGATTTTGCTTATTAGCGATGAGATTTACAAATCGTTTTGTTATCAGGAATTTGCCTCGCCGGCCGAGTACAATCCTGACACGTTGGTCATGGACGGTTTTAGCAAATCGCATGGGATGCCGGGTTGGCGGGTTGGTTATTTGCACGGTCCGAAGGAGTTGGTTGAACAAATGCTCAAATTCCAACAGTATACTTTTGTCTGTTCGCCGCATGTTGGTCAACTTGGTGCTTTAGCGGCATTAGACCTTGACATGACGCCTCAGATTGAGAGTTACCGGAAACGCCGTGACATGCTTTACGATGCACTCAAAAACGATTATGAAATCAATAAACCGGAAGGTGCCTTTTATATGTTCCCGAAAGCGCCGTGGGGAACCGCTTCGGAGTTTGTTGAAAAAGCCATTACGGAATATTCCATGTTGATTATACCGGGCAACGTCTTCAGCCGGAAAGACACCCATTTCCGCATCTCTTATTCCGCCACCGAAGCAACAATTCAACGCGGAATCGAAGCGTTCAAAAAATTAGTGGAGAGTTGAAAGTGGAGAGTGGAGAGTGTCGCAAGCGGTTTATTGTCTAAACCATCATTCACAAACTACAATTCACAATTCCCAAATCACAACTCCCAATTCCCAAACCACAATTCCCCAATTCCCAATTTTATGCTTGAGACGCGCGGCGACCTTCGGAACATTGCGATTATTGCTCATGTTGATCACGGTAAAACAACGCTTGTTGATTGTATGCTTCGCCAGAGCGGGCAATTTCGTGATACTCAGTTGACCGGTCAACAGATTCTCGATTCGAACGATCTGGAACGGGAACGCGGTATTACGATTTTGGCGAAGAACATTGCGATTCCTTACAAAGGCGTCAAGATCAATATTATTGACACACCGGGACACGCGGATTTTGGCGGCGAGGTGGAACGGGTTCTTCGAATGGCGGATGGTTGCCTTGTGCTGGTGGATGCGGCGGAAGGTCCGATGCCGCAAACCCGGTTTGTATTGGGCAAGGCACTTGAAGTGGGATTGCGTCCGATTGTTGTTGTCAACAAGATTGACCGGAAGGATTCGCGGGCGCACGAGGTGGTCAATGAGATGTTTGATCTGTTCCTCCAACTCGGAGCCAGTGACGAAGCGGCGGATTTTCCTTATCTTTTTGCCAGTACAAAGGAAGGCTACGCGACCACTGACCCTGAGATTCGTAACGATACGATTTTGCCGTTGATGGATTTGATTTTGGAGCGGATACCGGCACCGTTGGTTGATGTTGGTGCGCCGCTTCAGATGTTGGTAACAACCATTGCGTGGTCGGAATTTGTTGGTCGGATTGCCATTGGCAAAGTTCATGCCGGAACAATTCGCAAGGGCATGAATATAGTCATGATGCAAAAGGACGATCAACAGACTGCCGGAAAGATTTCGCAACTTTTTACGTTTGATAATTTAGGTCGAACGGAGGTTCACGAGGCGGACGCGGGCGATATTGTTGCGGTGGTTGGTTTGACGGAGATTGAGATTGGCGACACAATTTGCCCAACGCTGCATCCGGCGGCGTTGCCGAGAATTCATGTTGACGAACCGACCTTGCGAATGACGTTCGGTATTAACAATTCACCGTTGGGCGGCAAGGAGGGGAAGTTCGTCACGAGCCGTCATCTTCGTGACCGTCTTATACGGGAACTTGAAAAAAATGTGGCGTTGCGGGTTGAGCCGATTGAGGGAACGGAGCAATTTTCTGTTTCGGGGCGTGGAGTGTTGCATCTTTCCGTACTGATAGAGACGATGCGGCGTGAAGGTTACGAATTATCAATCGGCAAACCGGAAGTGATTTTTCGCAATAACAACGGTGTGACGGAGGAACCGTTTGAGGTGTTGGTGATTGAGGTGCCTGAAAATCAAACGGGTTCGGTGATGGAAATGGTGGGGGCAAGGCGTGGTCTTCTTCTTGAGATGAATCATCGCAACGAGATTGCGGTGATGAAATTTTCGATTCCGGCACGTGGTTTGATTGGTTTGCGAACGCGGTTGCTCATGGCGACGCAGGGCAACGCCGTTATCAATCACCGTTTTGAAGGCTACAAACCGCGTGAAGATTCGATTCCGGGTCGTTCGACGGGCGTTTTGGTTTCGATGGTTGGCGGCAAAGCCAATGCGTTTGCGTTGGATTCACTTCAAGCGCGTTCTGAACCGCATGTTGCGCCGGGCGATGTAGTGTATGAAGGCATGATAGTCGGCGAAAATTCGCGCAGTGAAGATATGGACGTGAATCCGACAAAGGAAAAGAAGTTAACGAACATGCGTGCGTCCGGCAGTGACCGAAACATTATTTTGAAACCGGCGCGTCGTTTTACGTTGGAGGAAGCCCTTGAATTTATCGAAGCCGACGAACTTGTCGAAGTAACCCCGTCCATTATCCGAATGCGAAAAATCATCCTGAAAGAAGTTGACCGACGCCGCATTAAAAGAGTTAATAACCAGTAGTTGGCGGTTCTGCTTTTCGGGTTGCCATTGTTTTTTCCTGATGATTTCGTTTTTTTGTGAAAATCTGTAAAATCCGCACAATCTGTTGACAAAACGAAAACCCCATGACACTCTTTTTCCAGTATGGGAACAAGTCTATTTTATAAAATTATATAAAATTATATAAAATCTATTTTGAATGTTGCAGATCGACAGGGAGAACGGTTACCAACCTGTACTTCCAAAACGGAGCAGGAGAAAATTTTTAACCGGAAAAACAATGTCCAACTGCCAACAATACTGACAATAAAGGACGAACCCTTGTTCTCATTTTTACATTTTGAAATTTTCTGTTTCGTTTCTCTTTACGTTTGTTGAAGATCAGATATAATAAAACATTGTCACTCTTAAGGTTATTGAAATAAACCTAACCGTTCACGAATGTTGCAGAGGATTGTTTAACTTAAAATTTTCGATATAATATCGTGAACGGACACCAATAAACAATGTTTCATCGTAACACAAAAGAGTTAATTGTTTTGTTCGATTGTTTTGGAATTTACGAATTTTAATGCGAAAGGAACCTCTATGAGCGTGCATGTTCCAATAATTGAGTCGGAAGCCGAGTTTGATGCGACGATTCAATCGGGTGTTGTGTTGGTTGATTTTTTTGCCACGTGGTGCGGACCGTGCCGAATGCAGGCACCGATTCTCGATACACTTGCCGGTGAAATCGGCAATAAGGCAAAAATTATTAAGATTGATGCCGATAAACTTCAATCGCTTGCGGTCAAGTACGATATTTCGAGTATTCCGACATTGGTTCTGTTCAAGGACGGTCAGGTCATCAATCGGCTGGTCGGTCTGCAACAAGCCGCAATACTAAAAACTGCCCTCGAAAACGCCGCAACGTAAAAAACCGATTGAAATTTTTTCACGGTAGGGAACTTCTAAAAACCGAGACTAACCACGAAACACACGAAATTTCACGAAAAATACAATTGCAGTCAATCAATTATAGTAAAAAAGTTACAACAAAAATTCTTTCGTGTTTTTTGTGGTTTTCGTGGTTAAAAAAGAGTTTTTAGAAGTTCCCTTTATAAATGTTTTGGTAAATAGTTTGGCAAATTTTTAGTTTTAATGATTGCTGATTCTTCCGTCAATTTGAATTTGCAGGACACCGATATTCGCCTGATGCTTGCGGTGCAACAGGACGATGCTTCGGCGTTTGAGGAATTGATGTTGCGTTATCAAAATCGGGTTCTTTCGTTGCTCCGCCACCTGATCGGTAACCGCGATATGGCAGAAGACCTGACGCAGGAAGTTTTTCTTCGGGTTTTTCGGGCGCGGAAAAATTACCAACCGGGAGCGAAATTCACGACATGGCTTTTTACGATTACCAACAATGTTGCGTTGAATGCGTTGCGGACGCGGCACCGCAAGCCTGAAGTGCAACTCGGTCTCTCCCGAAACAACGAAGATTCCGGCGAACGAAAGTTCTTAGCCGAAGATTCCATTCTTGCAAGCAGCGGAACCATTCCGACTCGTCATCTCGATAAACTTGAAATGAAACAAATGGTTCAATTAGCGGTTGAAGCATTGGGCGAACGTCAACGAATGGCGATATTGCTCCATAAATTTGAAGGATTGAGTTATATTGACATTGCCAATGTCATGGATATGACGCCGCAAGGTGTTAAATCGCTTCTTTGCCGTGCCCGATTGAACCTGCGTGATTCCTTGCAAGGTTATATGCAGCGCGGAAAAAAAGTGGAATCGGTAATTAGTAGTCAGTAGTTAGTAGCCGGTAGTCAGTGAAATTTGTATAATTATTTTTCGTAATTATTTTGTATAATTGTTTTGTATAATTGTTTTGCGTTGTTAATTTTGATTGAGTATCACCCTTAACTCTTTTTTGGAGAACATCACATGAAAAAGATGGTTACAGTATTTGTTTTGTTGGTTGTTTGTGTTGCGGCGGTTGTTTTTGCCGGTCAGGATTGGAAGAGCGGGATTGCTTGGACGAAGCCGCCGATTGTTGTGCCGGGTGACAAGCCGGGCGATCCGCCGTCTGATGCGGTTATTTTGTTTGACGGCAAGGATTTGTCGGCGTGGAACAAGGATTCTTGGGTTGTTGAAAACGGCGAGTTGACGGTCAAACCGGGTTCCGGCGAGATTCAGACGAAACAAAAATTCGGCAGTGTTCAACTTCACATTGAGTTTGCCACTCCGACGGAAGTTTCCGGCAAAGGTCAGGGGCGCGGCAACAGCGGCGTCTTTTTTGGCAATTACGAAGTGCAGATTCTTGATTCGTACGAAAACGAGACGTATTTTGATGGTCAATGCGGTTCGATTTACAAACAGCGTGCTCCGTTGGTCAATGTTTGCCGTAAGCCGGGCGAATGGCAATATTACGATATTGTGTTTAATCGTCCCGAATTGAAAATTGAAAACAATAAGGTTGTTGAGGTAATTCGTCCCGCATTTGTAACGGTATTTCAAAATGGTGTTTTGATTATTAATCATCACGAGATTGAAGGAACAACTTTTTTCCATTTACCGCCGAGTTACGAGGCTCACGAACCGACGCGACCGATCAGGCTTCAGGATCACGGTAACAAGACCAAGTTTCGCAACATTTGGGTTCGGGAAATTCCCGACACCAACCAAAAACCGGAACGAACCCGCGAACCGTATTATGAATAAGAGCCGACAATATTTCTGATACAAAAACACTCTGCTGTTCTGTTGACGAAATTTTAAATAAATAATAAACAATGAACAAGTTACCATGCCGATCTTAAACAAGATCGGCATGTTGTGTTTCGGGAGGGTATAAAGTTATGTTATGTTATGTTATGTTATGTTTTGATTAATCACTGGTAACGCAATGTTCTATTGAAAAAGCGGAAATCTGGTAACGATTAAAATTAAGATACTTCCTGCTATTCTATTTTGCGATGAAGAGTCCTTTTCCGATTTTTGCGAATCGGGCGATACATCGTAACGTACCTGTCTA
>JAISQH010000185.1 GCA_031274385.1 Planctomycetaceae bacterium
TTGAAATTCTCTTCGTTTTTTGCATTGTAATGCTCCTTGTGTGAAACGATTTTAAGAATCGAAACCAAAAACAAACTTGATTCTCCAAAATATTACACGAAACAAAATCGGTTGTCAATACACATTTTTTAAAAATAAAAAATTTTGGAAAAAAATAATCGTTTGGGTTTATCGGGTGATTGCTCGGAAATGGAATTTGGTGACGTGTTTTTTATAATTTTTTTATTCGGAGTAGATTCCGTATTTTTTCCCATTCTGTTTTGTTAATTGTAATCAGGAAGTAGATGGGAAAATACGTAATACTGCACAAAAAACCAACAAGAACAAGTCGCGGGTAGTTCGGAGCAAGCAGGTAATATGAAATAATGTACGGAATCAAGCAAGCGGCTCCGGCACGACCAATATAAGAAAAGATTCGTAGAAAATATTTGACAACATTTTCTTTTCGGATCCGGCAAACATAAAGCGGAACAGCAGTGCCGCGCACAGCAAGCATGGAAAAGAAAATACACCACGCCATGCTTTCAATTCCGTTACCACAATACAAAAGCACCGCACCCGCCGCAATCGCCAAAGTATTACCAATCAATCCGGCATAAGCAATAAACGCATGTCGGGCAATCGCGTAAAGATATTTGGTGTTCGGAGACTGGCACTGAGCAATCCATACTCCCAACGTTAGCAGAACCAAACTCGGATAAGCCTTTAAATAATAATAGTCTCCCGCCTCGTTTGTGCCGCCCCAACGCATCAGAAAAGAAGGTGCCCAAACAATCAACCCAAACATAAAAAATGTTGCAAAACAAGTGCTTAACTTATAAGCCAACCGCAATGTCTTGTCCGCCAAGTCCTTATCCTTGTTGGCATAGAGTAATGTCAGCCAAGATGTTAACCAGTTTCCCATTATCGTTTCAGTAAGGTTGATAAAATGGTCGGACAAACCTATTGCGACCAACGAAAAAAGCGCAACAGATTCAAAATTGATCAGTGCCGAAATGGTCAGGAAACTACCCGGATTGATAATCACACCGGAAACAAAAACAAGAAACGTAAACATCCCATATCGAATCAACTTAAAAAGAATTTCTTTACGAAAATACGAAAAACGCAAGATAAATTCGGGAAATGCAATATAAACAAGTTTCAAAAGAACAATCATGTTTACAAAAATAAGTACCAAATTGGCACAGGCTAAAGCGATTAAACGTCCGCCGAAAAAAAGTATCAAAAAAGTCGTTAACGCTCCAAGAATTCGGAAGACCACAAATTGAACGCCGGTCAACTCCTGACGCATCGTTCCATTGACAATCCCGATAAAAATATTCATCGGAAAATTAATACAAAAAGTCAATCCGTTAATGATAATAATCGTTGCAACAAGTTGTCGATCATCCATTGCCGGATTCAAGTAGTAAATACCAAAAGCCATAACAATAAGTCCGAGAAATCCGATACTGCCCAATATCAGAAACGTAAAGAATGCCGTGTTTGCCAAATGGATACACTCTTCCTTCTTTTCCTGAGCATAAGCAAGTGTAAAGAATCGCGAAACCGCACCGGAAATTCCCAAATCAGCAAGAGCCAATACGCCTACCAAACTAGCAGCAATAACATTGATACCATATTCTCGTTCCCCTAATGTACTCATAACATAAGGCGGCAAAACGAACCCCACCACAACGGAAATTCCAAACGTCAGAACCTGTAAAACAGCTCCCTTCAAAAGATGATTCAGATGTTGATAATTGTTGTACATAAACTGCTCTCTTATTTGATCTTGATGGCATCAAGACACCAAGCGAGTTGCGTTTGCCAATCAGGAAGTTTCAATCCAAATGTTACGGCAAGTAAATTGTTATCCAAACGCGAGTTTTTGGGTCTTGTTGCCTTGACCGAATTTTTTACCGAATCTTTTACCAAATCTTTTGCCGAATATTCTTCTGAGGAAATTGGTTTCGGTAATTCTATTTTTTGTCCGGTTTGATGGTTCATTGCAACAAAAATGGCAGTTGCAAATTCGTGCCAACTCGCAACACCACCGGCACTGACATGATAGGTTCCCCACGGAAAATCGGAAGAAGGGGAGTCCAGTATTTTTCCGGCAAGAATTGCCGTTACAATTGCAATTATCCGCGACCAAGTTGGTGCTCCGATCTGATCGTCAACAACTTGGGGCGTTTTACCTTGTTGATACAACCGAAGCATGGTTTGGAAAAAATTGTTACCGCGAAGACCGTACACCCAGCAGAGCCGTAAAATACAGTGTTTTTTGCAAATCTCCCGAACCGCCGTTTCACCGTCACGTTTTGTCAATCCGTACACCGAAAGCGGAGCGGTTGCATCCTTTTCCGTGTAAAGCGAATCAAGAGACCGGTTGCCGTCAAAAACGTAATCCGTCGAATAATGGATCATCGGAATATTTCGTTGCGCCGCTTCTTCAGCAAGAACACGCGAAGCATCAACATTGACCGCCCGCGCCAAATCAGGTTGTTCCTCCGCCAAATCAACCGCAGTGAACGCCGCCGGATGAACAATCAAGTCAATTCGATCAAGATTCCGAACAAAACGTTTCAAAATCGGAACATTGGAAAGATCAACATCCTGAACATCCACCGCAAGAACATCCGCCAACGGTGAAAGCGTTTGGAACAATTCGTAACCAATTTGTCCCGACCGACCCGTTAAAAGAATTTTCGGTTGCATCAATTTTTTGTAGTTAATTAGTCAATGATAAACGGCGAATCCGTAACATTTTCGTGACGAATTTCATCGACGTTTTCTTTTTTACCTTTTCCGGCGTAAAGACGGTTCGGAGCGTTCAACACCAGAGCGGGAACTTCCGACACGCAACGATAAGCATGGACAACACCCGGCGGAACAATCACCGCAGTTGGATTGGAAATACCAACCGGAATTACCATTCTGTAATTTTTTGTCGGAGAAGCCGGGCGATGATCCCAAAGATACAGTTTCAAATCACCGGGACCAATAAACGCAAAAAAATCGGTTTGATCGACATGTTCGTGCGGTCCCCGTGTCACACCGGGCAAGGTCTCACTAACGTAACACATTGCCGGAAACTGTTCCGGCGGCAACTCGTCACTTCGGAATAATTCGCTCAGCCAACCGCGCGAATCCGCCCATTTTTTCAACGGACGAATCTCAACTTCACGGATCGTCCCTTCCGTCCAAATAATCGACATGGAAATCCTCTTTTTGTTTCGGTTTATTTCAATTTTATTACAATTTTATTTCGGTTTGGAAAAAGCAATTAATTTTATTCGTGCATTAATTCCGGCGTAGGAATACGGTACTTGGCGAAACAAAAATTGATATTCCAAACCAAGTTGTGCAAGATACGGTTTGATTTCATAAAAATCCTTCGGAGCATGGTAAAGTCCGATGATTAAAGCCGGTTTGAATTGCCGAATCGTTTCTGTTGCGCCAAGAACCGCATCAAACTCCGCTCCTTCAATATCCAATTTGATCAGCCCGACATTCAAAGAATGTTTCTGAACATAATTGTCAATCGTGGTACATTCTACTTCACAAATCTGCCGTTGCTCGTCAGGAAAAACACTCGCCGCTGTATCTTCCTGATTGTTATTGAAATAAAATTGAAGCCGTCCCGATTCTTTACCAAGAGCCTTTTGATTTGGTACAATAATTCCTTCTTTACCGTTTTTTCTGATCACCGACTTCAACAGTTCAAACGTTTGGGGTGTCGGTTCAAAAGAATGAATACTTTTGGGCTGTAATTCGGAAAACACCAAAGCAGTATCGCCGATATGAGCACCGCCGTCAATAACATCTTTTCCCGCAAGATTCCGGCAGGACGAATCCACATAATCCCAACCAAAACGGGATGCGTAGTCGATTTGTTGATACGAAAATTTGCCCGCAAAATCGTAATCGGGAATTGTTACGTTTTGGTATTTCTGTTTGAGCCGGAGTTCTTCTTCCTGTTCTAGGGACGAAAGAACCCAACGTATCGGAATCAATAACGGTTCCGGTTCCTTAGATTCCGTAACAGCAGCGTTCAGCCGGGAATGTTCAAAATTCAAAACCGTTTCATAAATAGAGGAAAAACGGTGAATTACCGCCTGACTCAATTCGTCCGTTCCTTGAAATAATTCTTCTTTCAAGGAGGAAAGACGGTTCTGATTTTCGAACAGATATTCGATAAATCTTCGTGGAAAAGTCGCCTGTGGATCAACAGAAACGTAACTCGGATGATCAAGATTCGTTTTATAAAATTCACGGCAGGCAATCGAAAAAGCGTTGCGCCCGATTTTTTCAGCAAGGTGCATGTTCTTGTAAGCAATTCCAAGAACATGATCCAATAATTCCGCATCGTTCATGACTCTCGGAACAATCTTATTAAGCAGAGAGACAATAATTTTTTTCATTTTTCGCACAAAATATTATATTTTTTCATATTAACAGCAAACAATAATTCAATTGCATCCGTTTATGGAGTTATTAGGTTGCCTACCATTTCTAAAATAAACTCCAAAAACGGAACGGGAAAAAAATAAAACTGAAAACTAAAGTGAAATGAATATACTAAGGGCACGGAAAAAAATAAGGTTTTCAATTCGTTGTTCATTGTTGCAAAACATTAAACCTCCACAAAATCCGAAACAATTAGAAATAAAAATATCTGTGAACGGTTACACTCCATTTTGTTCACGAACTAATCGCAACAAATATCGTCCGTATTCGTTGTTCATCGTTTGGGCGACTTTTTCCACTTGGTCAGCATCGACAAAACCTTCCCGTAACGCAATTTCTTCCGGCGATGCAATCATGAGTCCCTGACGTTCCTGAAGCGTTTGTACGAAAACGGCGGCTTGCAGCAATGATTCGGGCGTTCCCGTGTCGAGCCAGGCGAAACCACGTCCGAAAAATTCGACATGGAGTTCGCCGCGTTCGAGATAAATCCGGTTCAAATCCGTGATTTCCAGTTCACCCCGCGCTGACGGCTTCAACGACGCCGCAAAATCAAGAACCCGATTATCGTAAAAATAAAGTCCTGTTACCGCCAATTGCGATTTCGGAATTTTGGGTTTTTCCTCAATAGAAATCGCCTTGCCGGAATCGTCCATTTCGACAACACCAAACCGTTCCGGGTCACGAACTTGATAAGCGAAAACCGATGCGCCTTGTTCACGGCTTCCGGCGTGTTGAAGAAGTTTGCGGAAACTGCGCCCGTAGAAAATATTGTCACCGAGAACCAACGCCACATTGGCATCGCCGACGAATTTTCGTCCGATAATAAACGCCTGCGCCAATCCTTCCGGTTTGGGTTGTTCGGCAAACTCGAAACGGAGTCCCCATTGCGAACCGTTACCAAAAAGATGCCGGAAATGCGGCAAATCCTGCGGTGTTGAAATCACCAATATTTCACGGATTCCGGCAAGCATCAACACGGAAAGCGGATAATAAATCATCGGTTTGTCGAAAATCGGTAAAAGTTGTTTACTGATTCCGAGCGTAATCGGATGAAGCCGAGAACCCGCTCCGCCTGCAAGAATAATTCCTTTAAGTTGCGTCATAGCATTGCTTTATAGTCAGGTGACTCAACCAATCAACCCAATCACCGGCTCCCAAAAAATGATACGGAAATCGTAAAATATCTTTCGGTGACACGAATCGAAATTCCCGAAACGCAAAAAACGTATTGGAACAAAGTGCCTTTATTTTTTTCCAACCACGCAATTCTTTCCTAATCGCCAACCGTTCCGCAAAAATGGATTCGTTAATTGCTCCTCGCGCGGTCTTGTAATAACGCCGCCCCGAATAGAAATAAACGTTTCGATAAAGTTCCGCGTAACGGCGAATCGTTTGATAAGTGATTTTTTTTGAAACATTCGATTCGTGTTTCCGATAAACGCATGTTGTTCTGTTGATGTAGGCAGCGTTGCCTTTCAGTGCCAAAATCAAACGCAACGCCCGGTCAACAAATATCGTGTCAATAAACCAAGAAGGAAATTCAACCTCTTTTCGGCGAAGCAGAATACTGTGCGTCGGAATACAAACCAGAAACGGTTTATACATCTCCTTAATATCAAAATAACGTACAGAATCATCGTCGATGGGAAGTTCGGG
>JAISQH010000219.1 GCA_031274385.1 Planctomycetaceae bacterium
ATTCTATTTTAGTCGCGCTAGCGACGTTATTATGCATAACCGGCGGTGTAGCGCAGCGCAACCGCCGGACAACACCCCCAACCATCATCAAGTCGCGCAGCGACGGCATTATCAAAAGCAGAGTTTAGGGAATGAGACGAAGATGGGTCTCGATAATGTCGTCGCTGCGCGACGTTGTCGTTGGGGAGGGGACGCGTCCGGTGATTGCGCTGCGCTCCATCACCGGTTATGCATGATGCCGTCGCTGCGCGACTATTGAAAAAATGTATGTTAAAAGATGGGTGGTATAACGAGGGCTTGCCCCCGAAATAGGAATCGACGAGGGCTTTTCCCTTAAATTGATGGCGGACACAAGCGTACGAAATCAATCTATCGTTTCGGGGGCAAGCCCCCGTCGCTAACGTCTTTGATAAGCCGTGAAACTTTTTCTCCATGTTGGGAGACTCTCACAACAAGGAGAAAATCTTTCACAACATGTCGGGAAACTCTCACAACGAATTCAAGAACTGACTACCGGCTACTGTAGGGGGCGGGTTCAAAAGATGGTTTCCGGGAAAAGAGGAAAAATGGCGGCAATTCAAGGAACCGGTATTGTATCAAGGATTTGGGCAATGACATCTTCGCTTGTCATGTCTGCGGCTTCCGCTTCGTAAGACAAAATGATCCGGTGACGCAATACATTGAACGCAATATCTTTCACATCTTGCGGCGTAACGTAACCACGCCCGGCAAGAAATGCAACCGCTTTGGCGCCTTTGCCTAAAAAGATGGTGGCACGGGGTGACGCTCCGAATTCAATCATCGGCTCCAATGACCGAAGCCCCATTGTTTCGGGAAAACGAGTTGCCCGAATCAGTGAAAGAATATAATCCTTGATACTGTCGTCAATATAAATTTGTTCCGTGATTTGTTGCATTTTGAAAATGTCGTCAACAGAAACAACAGGCTGACTTTTAGGTTGTTCATTTAAGAGTGCGCGGTCAAGGATTTTCCGTTCATCTTCCCGTGCCGGGTACGAGACCTTCAATTTCAGCATAAACCGGTCAACCTGCGCTTCCGGGAGCGGATAGGTTCCTTCCTGTTCAATCGGATTTTGTGTTGCCATGACAAGGAAAAGTCCGTCTAACGGATAGGTTTCATCACCGATGGTGACCTGACGTTCCTGCATGGCTTCGAGCAACGCCGATTGAACCTTCGACGGGGCACGGTTGATCTCGTCAGCAAGAACAAAATTCGAAAATATAGGTCCTTTCCGGGTTTTGAACGTTCCTTCTCCGGGCAAATAAATCATCGTGCCAACCAAATCGGCTGGCAATAAATCCGGCGTAAATTGAATCCGTTGAAACTTCGTCGAAATCGACTCGGCAAGCGATTTGATCGCGGTTGTTTTGGCAAGACCCGGCACCCCTTCCAGCAAAATGTGACCATGCGTCAACAGCCCGATCAAAAGACCATTCACCATGGCTCCCTGACCAACAATCGTTCGTGCCACCTCAGATTTCAGCCGTTGAATTTTTCCCGCCTGCTCGGCAACCAAGTCACGTACCATCTGAATATCGTTACTCATTGTTCTTGCTGCTCTCTCGTTCAAAAAGGAAATTGCCGTCGAAGTTAATAACGGTTTCGGTATCTTCAATATATACTGTGTAAGATTTGTAATGAATATCAAACCGCCTCGTTTGAAGCGATAACGCATAACATTATCATAATTCCGATGGAAAATCAAGAGAGTGTTGCAATGGGGAAAGGAAAAGGCTGGACAATCCTGAGACAGCCTACTTGTAGTCATGATAATCTCGTTTATAATCGTTTTTGGTAATCCTTCACGCCTCTTTTGCCGCGAAGGTACAAAAAATTGACGAAAAAATTTTTATCCTTTCCAAACAAAGACCGGAAACGGTTTCTGAAATTTAATGAACATTTATCTTCCTCAAGGTTATCGATTTTCGGCGGTTCATTGTGGTCTGAAGTCTGACCCGAAGTTGTATGATCTTTCGCTTGTTGTTTCGGATATTCCTGCTGTTGCGGCGGGGGTTTTCACGCCCAATCTGGTTTGCGGGGCACCGGTTCAGGTTGACCGGAACCGCGTCCCCGGTGAAGGTTTCCGTGCGGTTGTTGCCAATTCCCGTTGCGCCAACGCCTGTACCGGTGAGCAAGGAATCCGCGATGCCGAAGAAATGGCGGCTCTGGCATCGCAATCGGTCGGCGGTACGTTCCATCAGGGACTTGTCATGTCAACCGGTGTGATCGGTACAATGTTGCCGATGGATAAAATCCGAAACGGTATTGCGGCGGCGGCGGCGGAATTAACCGCAACAGAAACCGGATTTCTCAACGCGGCACGAGGAATCATGACCACCGATACGGTCGAAAAATATGTTACTAAATCATTCACGCCTGAGAGCGGTGAGACAATAAGGTTAGCCGGAATTTGCAAGGGTGCCGCGATGATTGCTCCGAAACTCGCAACCATGCTTGCGGTTATTGTAACGGATGCGGCATTGGAACCGCTTACCGCTCAAAGGCTGCTTCAAACTGCCGCAGAAGAATCCTTCAACTGTATTTCTGTTGAAGGTCATACAAGCACTTCGGATACGCTGTTACTTTTAGCCAACGGAGCTGCCAGTCCGATTCCGCTTCATGGTGATTCTCTTGAACAGTTTGCCAACGTATTGCGTGAACTTTGTACGGAGCTTGCCGTCAAAATTCCGGCGGATGGTGAAGGGGGTTCTCATCTGATAACGATTGATGTGGAAGGTTGCCCAAACCGCGAAGACGCGAAACGAATTGCACGAAAAGTTGCCGAAGATGCGTTGGTCAAGACGGCAATTTGCGGAGCCGATCCGAATTGGGGACGAATCGTTTCCGCAGCAGGAACTGCCGGTGTTCCTTTTAATCCGAAAAAAGTTTCGCTGAAACTGAACGGTTTTGAATTATTCAAAAACGGCGAACCGATTCCTTTTGACAAGAAAATTGTTTCAGATTCGATTCGTGGTCATCGTGACACTCACATTCAGTTGACTTTCAATGAAGGCAATGCCGGAATCCGATTTTGGACAACCGATCTGACAACAGAATATGTCCGGCTCAATTCGGATTATACAACGTAAATATTAAAAATTTTTCTGATGATTTCGGATTGTAACTGTCTATTTTCAATTAAGTCTTTTAAATTGGAACGATAAAGTAATATTGAAATCAGTCGCGCTAGCGACGTTATTATGCATAACCGGTGATTGCGCTGCGCTACACCGCCGGTTATGCATCATCTCGTCGCTGCGCGACAGGGGAAAAACAAAAATGAATCTGCAACGGATATTTCAAAACAAAAAAATAAGTTTATTGACGCATGATTACTAAAATAGACAGTTACAATCAGGTCTTAATCTTTGAAAGAAAGAACTTGTTTTTTCATAAATGCCAGAGCATCGGTTGCGAGTTGGAGTTCGTTCTGATACATTTTGCGCCAGATTTTGGTTGCGGCAGCCAGTTTCGGTAACGCCTGACCAAACGCCTCAACCACCATCCAACCATCGTAACCTATTTCATGTAACGCCGCAAAAGTTTCCGCCCAACGAACTCCGCCTGTACCCGGTGTCGAACGGTCATTCTCCGAAATGTGAACATGAAACAAATAATCCCCGACAACTCGTATCGCTTCCGTAACATTTTTTTCTTCAATATTGGCGTGAAACGTGTCGTACATCATCCCAAACGACGGATGATTCAACTCTTTGGTAAACCGTACTCCGTCAGCAACACAATTGATAAAATACGCTTCAAACCGATTGAGTGCCTCCATGCCGATTTTGACGCCGACTTTTTGTGCGTGATTGGCAACTTCGCCCATCCCGTCAATCGCCCAACCCCATTCCGACTCACTCGGTCCCGATCCGGTAAAAACACCAAGTGCCGAAATAGAATTGCCAACCATGATCGAACAACCCGCCGCCGAACAACAATCAAGAATTTTCTTGTTCGTCTCAATTCCCTGACGCCGGATTTTCGGGTCAGCAGAAATCATGTTGTCAGCCGGTCCGTAAGCACATGCCGCAGAACGAAGAAAACCAAATTCGTCCAGCTTTTTGCCCCAACGTGCTGCATTGGCAACATCCTTGTCGAACATCGGTAATTCCACAATGTCATACCCAATCTCCTTAATCGTCTCCAAAATAGGAAATTGATCGTCCGAAAGTGTGTCCGTCCAAAGTAAAAGATTAATGCCGTATTTCATAGTAATATGTGGGGAGTGGGAAGTGGGG
>JAISQH010000222.1 GCA_031274385.1 Planctomycetaceae bacterium
GAACGGAAAAATTACTCGGCTCTCTTGTCGCAAGGACAACCAATGTATGCTGACCGAAAGGTTCCGTAAAACCAAAAATCGAAACGAATTCTTTTTCCTGTTCCAACTTATTTGCCGCAATGTTGTTGTCGGTTCCGATTTCCGGATCAAACTGTACAGGATTGTTTTCCGGTCCGCACGCAAGCGGTTGAATTTGCATATCAGGACCAATCAACAAAATCGATAGATAAAACGGTTTTGCATCATTATTCTTTATACGAATTTGATACCAATCATCCTCGCCGCCTTCCAGAACAATACCCTTACTCGGATCAATAACAACGGGCTTTGACTCTTTGCTTTCAAGACCATATCGAAATACAGCCATTGCGAGTTTTGATGCAATTTCACCGCCTTGCCGTTTCGTTGATTCTGTAACCGGTTCATTCTTTTCTGCAACGAGCCGTTTCAAACTAATCACTTTTAGGATTCGGCGAAGTAAATCGTCCAAGGCAATTTTTCCATTTTCGCTTCCCCATTCGACAGGTCCCCAGCCGCCGAGCAGTGAATCCGGTATGCTTTGTGAACCTCGTGTTTTTATTGAAACCGGATTTCCTGCCGCATTTCCGATTGCCGGAAAAAGTGCCGCCAACTTGGTCGCGGTGTCGTACCGAATGACAATATCGCAATCTTCATCGGTACCGACCCAACGAATCCATTTCGACTCGTTTTGTGATTTTTTACAGAGCAGGACATCACGTACTGTTTCCGGCAGATTCGGGTTGTCCGCCGCAACGGTTACACCAGTTGTGGCATCAATAACTCGCACGGCAAGCACGTTTTCACCGTAATGATGAAATCGTTCGACGGCAAAGCCGGTTTTGAAATCACTCGGCAAAACAGCACCAATCCGTTCACTTTGTTGCGTATCTTTCCATTGGAAAAAACCGCCGAGCGAATACTTTCCCTCGACTTTTATAACGGCAAACCAGCCAAGCGAAGGGGCATTGGGAGCGATTGCCTGCTCAATCGTTTCATATAACTCAAAAAGTGACTGCTCGGTAATTCCATTCATTTTACCGGATTCCATTCTTATAGACCTGCCGTCTTTCGCATTGCGAACGACTTCCCAATAGGGTTTCTTATCGAGGGAACGATTCGCACCTAATATCGGTTTTTTCAAGGCTTCGGGATTGCCTTCGATGGTCGGAGTCGGTGCCTGCGCGATTTTATTGCGTTGGTAAGAGCGGTGAATCGCATCTTTGAGAGTTTTGTAATCAAGCGACGATACTATCTGTTCCGTATTGAGTAATTGGGTTAGATGGTATGAAAACAGTCCGTAGGTTTTTCCTTCACACTGATATTCCGGTTCCTTTTGATTATCTTGGCAAGCGGAAAGAAAGACCGTTCCTGCTGGCAAAGTTTTCGGCGTAATCTTCCTGTTACTTGAATCGACGGGAACCGTTCGTTCCAAATTCCGTTCAATGCCTCGAAATTTTGTGATTCCTCTCGCGCCGCCGCCACTGTGGCAAGAATCTAGAGCAATCAAAAGTTCCGCTTTGCCGCTATTGCAAATTTCGTGAGCAAATTGATTTAATTCATCGTCCCGGATGTCGGTACCGCTGCCTTGCTGTTCGGAATCATATACAACCAGCGTCGAATCGAAACCGTCCTCGGAATCACAATCAGGATCGTCTTCCGGCTGGTCTGCAATTCGGGAACCATGCCCGCTGAAGTAAAAGAGAACTTGTGCAGGCGGAGCATCTTGCGGTCGAGACTGAATCTGTTTTACCAAGAGGCGAAATTGCTCTCGAATTGCGGCAGCAGTCGCCTGACCGTCAAGGAGCGTTGTTACATTTTTGGTGTCGAAACCGAACCGGTCAATAATGATTGATTTTACCCCGATAATGTCGTTTTGGCAGCCGTCAAGCCATTCGCTTTTTTTGAGATGGGCGTATTCATTGATTCCGACAAGCAGAGCGTATTTATCCGGCGTATCGGCACCGCCTCGGAATGTAACTCCGCTACCGTTTGGGATAATGGCTAAATTGGAGTTATCGCCTTGAAAAAGTGTAAGACAAACAAACAACAAGCAAAATGCGGAAGTCATAATTCCTGTAAGTAAAAATAAGTGAGACGATTTTTTGTAATAATTGACAATACCGGGGCGAGATAAGCCGACAGATGGATCAACAGGACAATCTTGGAATTCCAAAATGTCGTTTTTAATCATCATGGCAATTTCTTGACGGCAATCCGAACAATTCGCTAAATGCCGAAGCAATTCGTTATGTTCTTCTACCGATAATAGACTCTCTGTCCATCGCAAAAGTAAATCTTCGTTTTCAATCGGATGTTCCGACGATAACGGTTCGCCATTGAAGGCATCTTTCACGATTTTCTGAAAAAATTTATTCTGCGATTGAATTTTCTTGTTTGAGGACATTGTCGTTATTGGTGTTTTGCCGCAAGTTCGCCGCAATGATGTTGCCGAATTCTTGCGGATTGGTTCCGATTCCATCGGCAAGGATTTCATTCCACGAATCCTGCGAAACATCTTTAGCACATTTCTGCAATTCATTACGGAAACGTGCCATTGCATTTTCTTCCCAGCGTCCGATTTGTCCCGGATGTACATTAAACACCGTAGCGACTTCCTTCTTCTTCATATTGTCGATGTAAAGCATCGCCAACAACAATTTTTCCTTTTCAGGAATCGCTTGTAACGCTTTGCGGACAATATTTGCAAACAGTGTCATGTTCTCGTTCATCTCTGCAACTTGGGAGTTGGAATGTCCATCGGGCAGTTCTTCCAAAAACTCATCCGCTTCATTCGGAATCGGACGGCGTTTGAGAAAATTCCAAAGGACAATCCGCAGCCAAAACTTTAAGGCGCTTTTCCCTTCATACCTGTTGAGTTTGCCGTTCCCGGAGGAATAACCAGCGAGAAAGTCCAAAAACTCGTTCCACCATTCGTCGGATTCGTTGCCGAAGTTACGGTGAACTTTGTAAGCAATGCCCCTCAAAAATGTGGAGTAATCCGCTTCAAAGCGGACAACCGCTATGCCGCTTTTCAGAAGCATAGCGGTTGCGAGAACACAATCCAGAACCGGATTACCACCCATCGAAGCACCGGTCGAAGGATGCCGCTCGTTTTTCAACGATTCGATAATTCCATCAACCGATTCTTCCACGCTACGTTCGGCTTGTTGAGCAAAATAACAAACGCAAACGGTAACCGAAGTACCGAACTTGGGAAATTGTTCGTGCTTCGGTTCGATTTTGTGTTCCCATACATCTATGGAATAGACGCTAATCGGGGCAGCAATCTTGCGCACAAAATCCGGCTTTTGCAAAAGAATTTTAGTGGGCGTGTCCATCGTGGTCGTGATGTTCGTGTTCTTTGTTTATCGCTCCCTTATACAGGTTGCCTGATTTCGGAACTCCTTTTTCTTCGAGGATGACTATGACATTGCCGTCCCAGTTACCGGAGTCAAGCAACTTTGCTAACGTAACATCTTTCAGAGCAAAGGTTACATAACCTTTTTCCCGCTCTGTTACTTCGCGTGGTAACTTAAATGATTGCAACTTCTTGTCAATCGTCGCGTTCAACTTCAATTCTTTGGCTTCCACTACAGCGGGGTTTTCCGCAGTACGGTCGGTAATTTCAAAAACGATTTCACCAGTTTCGGTATTGGCGACAATCATTTCGGCGTGGTAACGATGTCCACCGAATACCGCAAGGCGACATTTGTGCCGACCGATGTCATGCCTATGAACGCCGCGTTCTGTTTCGTTTTGTGTTGCCGATGCGTCGCCGTGGTCGTGTCCATCGTGGTCGTGATGTTCGGATTCGGCTTGCGTTGTCAGTGCATTACCGTGATTGTGTCCGTCGTGATGGTCGTCGTGAGAACAGCCAGCATAACACAACAGCGTCATGCAAACGGTGGTCAGGTTCAGTAATGTCTTCTTCATTGGTAATCCTTTCATTTAGGTTAGGTAATGTAATGTTAGGTTAGGGTGTTTCATCGTTTATACTTTTTTCGAGTGCTTTGCGTCCCCAAAGATAAAACATTGCCGGGCGCACGAAAAATTCCATCGCCGTTGATGTTATCAAGCCGCCAACGACAACGGTTGCAATCGGATACAAAATTTCCCGACCGGGCGTGTTGCCTGCCCAAATCAGCGGCAACAAAGCGATGCCGGAAGTCAACGCTGTCATCAGCACGGGAGCAACCCGGTCTTTGCCTGCACGGATGAGCATCTGTTTCGAGATTGTTTCGCCTTCGTATTTAACGAGATGCTGATAATGGTCAATCAGTAAAATACCGTTGCGAGCAGCAATTCCGCAAACGGAAATTAAACCGACGAGACACGGCACCGTGCATTTCTGTTCAGAAAGCATTATTGCCGCAATCCCGCCGAGCAACGCCAAAGGTAACGCTCCCATGATTTGCAACGATAAATTGAACGAATGGAACATTTCCCGAAGTAAGAGCAAAATACATGGTACCGAAATCCCGCAGAAAATCCACAACATTGTGTTCGACGCTTGTTTTTCGCTGTTGAACGAACCGTCGTAGATAATATCGTAATCTGTACTATTAAATTCTGTCAGCTTATTTTTTATATCGGCGGCGACATCGCTACTGCCCCGCTTTGCCGGACTCGATTGGACAATCACTTGCCGAAGACCGGCTTCGTGGTCAATCTGCATCGGACCAATCGCATTCTTATTGATGTCCGCAACGGCAATGAGCGGAATGATTCCTCCCGAAGGTAAGGTAAGCGTCAAATCGTCTAACTTGTTAATGTCGGTCTTTATATCATCGTTCAACCGTAGCAGCACTTCAAATTGCTGTTGCTTAAAATCAACAATTTCCGTGATAACCGTTCCATTGAGAGACGTTTCAATCGTTTGATTGACTTGCAGCGGCGTTAATCCATACTGTGCCAACTTCTCCCGATTCAAGTCGATGCGGATTTGCGGAATACTCATCGGATTCGGCACGATTCGATGAGCATTGGCATCAGGAATGTCGGCAAGATGCGTTTTGATTTGCGTTGCCGCTTCATTCAGGTCTTTGAGTGGCGTTCCCCGTTTCCCGCGGACTTTCACCGCAATTTTTGCATTCGTTCCCGACTGAATATGACTAATCAGATGTTGCAGCGGTTGATCAAGAAATGCCGTTGTTCCCGGTATGTTATCGGGATTTATCAATTTGCGAATATCCGCCGTGATGCCTTTGAACGAACGTTGTTTTGAATCAACACGGCAAACCAACTCGACAGTGCTGACAGGAACAGCGTGTTCATCTCTTTCGGCTCTTCCGATCCGGGCAACGACCGATTGAACACCAGCAACCGATTGAATCTGTTCGGTCAATTTTTCTGCAAGATTGCGTGTCGTCTCAATGGAAACGCCCGGCATTAAATCGACGTTCACCTGTACCGCCCCTTCATTAAATTCGGGAATGAAGTCCCGCTCCCAGACAAACCAAAAGAACGTAATGACCGACACCGCAAACGCAAACGGAACAAACGTAACAAATCGGGGAAAACGCAATGAAAAGCGGATACACAACTCCGCAAGTTGTTGAACGATTGACAAAAGGAATCCGCCTCCTTTTCTATCTTTTTTCACCGAAGATGGCAACAGATAATTTGCCATCACGGGTGTTAAGGTTAATGACACCACCAGCGACGAAAGAATGGAGACGACGTAAGCGGTTCCCAACGGTTGGAACAATCGCCCGTTAATGCCAGGCAGATAAAACAGCGGTAAAAAAACAAGAACGACGATGAATGTTCCAAAGACGATGGAATTGCGGATTTCCGAACTTGCCTCAAAAACAACATCAAGTGTTCTTCGCGGTTTGTCTAACAAAGCATTTTCCCGAAGACGGCGAAAAATATTTTCCGCGTCGACAATCGCATCGTCCACCAATTCGCCGATAGCAACCGCAAGTCCGCCGAGCGTCATTGTGTTAATCGAATAACCGAAACCTGCAAACACCAAGCACGTCATCAACAGCGAAACCGGTATTGCCGCCAACGAAATCAACGTAATACGGATGTTCATCAGAAATAAAATCATCACTACTACGACAAGCAATGCCCCTATCCAAAGTGCTTCTATGACGTTATCAGTTGCCAATTTGATAAATGTCGCCTGCTGATAAAAACTCTCAAAATGAAAATCGGAATGTTCTTTTTTTACCAGTTTATTGATTGCCGTTATTTCGTCTTCTAGCGATTTTGTTAATGCCGGTGTATCGAAGTCCGGCTGCTTTTCAATTGTCAACACAACGGCGTTTCTGCATTTTTCTTTACTCTGCGAAATCAGTGCATCGCCGACTTTGACTGCCGGT
Organism: Planctomycetaceae bacterium; assembly: GCA_031274385.1. Lineage (GTDB taxonomy): Bacteria > Planctomycetota > Planctomycetia > Pirellulales > Thermoguttaceae > WRKP01. The sequence continues at coordinate 6,351 of JAISQH010000222.1, forward strand.
TTCTCTTCGACTTTCGCAACGTATTTCAACCGTAGCGGCGGGTCGCTTTTCGTTTGAATCACGAGATTTTCAATATCGCTGACCGTTTGAATCCGCCCGACGGAGCGAATCAATCGCTGCCGTTGCCCGCTGGTAAAATAACCACCGGTAACGTTTTGATTGCTCTCCCGCAATGCCATTTCAATATCTGAAAGTGTTACATCATATTTTCGCAAGTCCTCCATATTAACGAGAACCTGATACTGTTTCAAGTCGCCGCTCATCACGAACACTTCGGAAACTCCTTGCAACGCCAGCAATCGGGGACGAATTGTCCAATCGGCAAGTGTCCGTAATTCCATTGGCGTCAAAGGTCGCGTGTTACCATCACTCCAAACCGCAAGTACGGCAATCTGTCCCATCACAGAACTAATCGGTGTCAACTGCGGTAAAATCCCCTCTGGTAAATTCTCTTTGGCAAGTTGCATCCGTTCGGAAATCGTTTGCCTCGCTTGAAAGATGTCAGTTCCCCAATCGAATTCAATCGTGATAATCGATAGTCCTGCCGTTGAATTACTCCGCATCGAAAGAATACCGCTCGCTCCGTTGATGGCAGTTTCCAGCGGATTCGTGATTCGGGTTTCCACTTCCTCCGGTGCAAAACCACTACACTCCGTCATTATCGTTACACGGGGACGGTTCAAATTCGGTAGCACGTCAATCGGCAAATGCCTCAGCACCGACAAACCGCTGATGAAAATCAGCAGCGTCATCGCAACGATAACAAACGGATGATGTAATGAAAATTGAATAATACGGTTTAACATAATTGCGTTAATGTTGTTTTCCACACGGGCAGGTACTTTGTAGTTTCCCGCTACCTGCGTTTAATGCATCGTTTAATTGAGCGGCACCAGTTGCGGCGAGTGTTTGTCCAAATATTTCTACCGTCGTTTCAACGTAATACCAGTTCTCGTTTTGGAATAAAACCTTGACCGGCACCCGTTCCCAATTTTTTCGGAGTTGCGTTTTTCCCGTGTTGATGAGTGCTTGATCCGCATCATTATTATCATCTGGATTGGGATTGAGTTGAACGAATTGCGATTGCTCTGCGTTCCAGTACCAGTTGGATACGTCGTTTAGTCTGAACACGAAAAATTCGTGTCCTTCTTGTGCGACTGCCGACGATGGTAACTTGATACATTCCACGACATTTTCTGTTTCGACAATAACGCTGCAACGCTGTCCTGGTCGGTATTTCCAGTGCCGATGTTCA
>JAISQH010000240.1 GCA_031274385.1 Planctomycetaceae bacterium
AGAACAATTCGCTTACTCACTGAATAATCTGCACCGCTAAATGGGTTCAAAACCGTTGCCGAAACAATTTTCTCCCATCCGCTATCGGTCAAGACCGCATTGATAATTGCGACTAAAATTGGTTCATGTTGGGGAGCCGACAAAAAGACCGCAATAAAAATATCCGAAGTCGGTTTAATATCAACAGGGTTGTTGGCAGGATCGGGTTGGTTACTCATTCGATTCTTATCCTATTCTATTTGTAACGATACACAATACGGGTTGATGGGCAATAATTTTTCTCAGCAATTTTCTCAATAATGACAAACTATCGACTCATTTTAACCGGAAATTTTGAAAATTCAAGCGGCGTTTTTTGATGTTTTCGGCAAAATCGCGGCATTTTCCATTCACAACCAATGACAAGCATTTTTGGTTGGCAGTGACAAATTGCTGTTCAAACTTGTGTCGATACTTTCGCTCGGAGAAAAGTAGGAAATATTTTGGGGTTCCGGGTCTTGTGCTGAAAAGCAAAATAGTGTAAAACGATGGAACGTTTGTGTTGAATTGTTCAACACTGTTTGAATTGTCGGGGGTGTTTGTGGTTGTGTTGCAGTGTCAACACCGAATATTTACCAAAATATTTCCCGCTGTTTTCTTTTCCTTCACTTTAACTCATTAATAAGATGTCACGTTTTATTTTTCCATTCCTGATTGTATGTTTGGTTATTCCTTCGGCTTCCTGCCAAGAGGAAAACAAGAAAACCCCGACATTCGATGAAGCAACAACCGTTGAACAAGTCGAAACACAGATTCAAGAATTGGCTCAAAAACTTCGTGAAGAAGTCAAAGATATTGAATCGTACCAAAAATTTCTCCAAACGATAGGAGAAGCAAGTATCGCTGGCGGCGAAAAAGTTCTTAAAATTGCCAAAAATGATGAGGAACACGAAAAGGGGTACCAACTTAAAATTGCTGGTCTCAAAGCATTGATCCAAAAAGATCGGCAAACCGCATCGGATCAAAAATCGGAAAATCGGGAAAAATTGAACTCGTTGCTCGGAGAAATGGAAAAAGAAGGAAAGTATCTGCGCCTCGTGAACGGTGAACGTTTTCAGGAATTTGTTCAGGGATTGAGCAGGCTTGATCAGGAGTTGACGCTGGAAAAATTGGAACAGATCAAGAAAGAAATCCTGCAATGGGTGAACAAAAAACCTGTTCCATTCGAACCGTTTCAACCGCTGATGCTTATTGTACAAATTGCCGAATCAGAGAAATTGTCAAAAGATAACCCCGGATTGGCGGCGAAAACGGTTCAGGAATTGGTTACTTTTGTCAATTCTTCGGAATGTACCCTCTCAGACGAAAAGAAAAAACAAACCATCGAACGCCTCGAAGGATATTCCCGGCGCGGTTTGGGTTCCGATCTAAAATTATACGGAAAAACGCTTGACAACAAGGATTTTGACTGGAACGCGTTGCGGGGTAAATATGTTTTGGTCAAATTCACGGCTTCCTGGTGCGGTCCCTGCAAGGGCGAAATTCCCGGTATGCTCAAGGCTTACAAACAATATCACGATCAAGGATTTGAAATTGTTTCGGTGTACGTTTGGGACAAACTCGCCGACAGTCAACATGCGGTCGAAGAGGAAAAATTACCGTGGTTGACCGTTTCCGAAGAATTGACCGAAAAAGCAAACCAACCGCCTCAAGGTAAAACGTATGGTATTCAAGGTGTTCCGACAATGTTGCTCATTGATAAAGACGGTAAAGTGATTGATACCGAAGTTCGCGGTCAAAAACTCCAGTCCGTACTTGCCAAATTGTTCGGTAAATAAGAAAAATGGCGCAAGTAAACGGTTTTATTTGTCACAGCAAAAAACCATTTCATGCTCCCAAACGCAATGTTTTTGAGGGAAAATTGTTTTTTGTTTTTTGCTCTTGACAAATTTTTGAATGTGACTATACTTTGAACTGTCTTTTGCCGATATAATTGTGTTAAAGGGAAATATCCAATGAAATACCGGAATCAAACAGCAATAAAAGAGCGATTGGTCTGCTGGATTACAGCAGCAATGCTTTTTTTCTGCGCGGTGGTTCCGGTTTCCGGTTTATGTGTTTGTGACGACTGCCCTTACGCCAACTCAACTCATTCCGATTCACCGGTTAAAAATAGTGCTGTTCCGAGTTGTTGTCAATCAATCGGCAAAACGGTGAATTCTGAAGATTGCAAAGACGAATATTGTTCGTGTAACTGTGCCAGTCTTCCAACGGCTTCCATTTCGGTTTCCAATGGATGGGAATTGTCGAATGAGTTGAAAAATCTGATGCCGATTGGTTTTTTTCTGTCACATATAACGGAAACAACCAATCAACTTTTTTCTTGTTGTGCCAATGTTTTCGTGCCGCCGATTCTCCGGCTCTCGGTGCGTTTGCATCTTCTTCTGTCAGTCCTGCTGAACTGATCTTGACGCAAACATTTTGTGTCGTTATTGTTCATTAGTTTAAGTCTATCTTCAAACGCGGTGTAATGCGCCGCTTAAAACAGGAGTCAGCGCAATGTCCCTATCAACTGTACCAAAATCAGCCTCAACCGAATTAAAAATCGGAACAAAAAAACATTATTTGAAGTCAATTTTTTATGCGGTTCCGAACATCATTGTTTTTTTGATGCTTGCCGGAACGATTTATGTCGGTCATCATACCGGCTGGAAATTACCTAAATTTTCCGAATTAACAGGAAACAGTATTGCCGCGATTAGCGATTGGTGTACTGACCATCTTGTTCCCGAATCGCAGTGTATCGAATGTAAATCGGATTTACTGCCGAAGGACAAAGAGTTTGGTTTTTGCAAGGAACACGGTGTTGCGGAATGTGTAACGCACCATCCCGAATTGGCGCAGGTCAATGGCGAACCGAAGTTACCGAAATACGATACCGTACAAGCGGTACAGGCAATAACACGAACAGAAAACAGTAACCGTGACACGCTGCACACAAAACGTGTTCAGTTCACAACGGCGGAAAGTGTCCTCAAATCGGGTATCGAAGTCGATCTTGTCGGCGAAGGAACTGTTACGGAAACGATTACAACAAATGGTGAATTGATTTTCGATCCGAACCGGGTTGCCCTATTATCGTCCAAAATTCCCGGAACCGTTGCTGCTGTTTTGAAAAATATCGGTGACCGTGTTTCGACCGGCGATTTGTTGGCTCTTGTGGACGCTTCGCAGGTCGGTTCACTCAAATCGGAATTACTTAAAAATATCGTACAAATTCGATTGCAAAAAGACAATGTGGAGCGGCTCAGTCCTTTGACATTGACCGGAGCCATTTCCAAACGCGAATTACTTGAAGCGGAAACCGCGTTACAGGAAGCCGAAGTGGCATTGCTTTCAACCCGTCAATTCCTTTCCAATCTCGGATTTGAAGTCCCGGAAATCACGGATGCAGACACTCCGAAGGAACTTGCCGAAAAGTTACAATATCTTGGGATTCCGCAATCAATTGTTACAACTCTGCCGCCGCAAGCCCGGAGCGGAAACCTGATTCCGATTTTTGCTCCGTTTGACGGAGTTGTTCTGACTTCGGATGTTGTTTTGGGAACGGTTGTTGATGCGTCGCGGTCGTTGTTCACTGTTTGCGACCCGAGTAAAATATGGATCATGCTGAATGTCCGGCAGGAAGACGCACGATATGTTCGTGAAGGGCAACAGGTTCAATTTTTGTCCGATAACGGCGATCAAAAAGTGGACGGAGTCATTTCTTGGATCAGTCCGGCAATTGATTTGCGAACACGAACACTGAAAGTCCGTGCTGAAGTTGAAAACCCGGACAGACAACTGAGAGACAAGACTTTTGGTACGGGAAAGATCGTACTTCGTGAAGAACCGAACGCAGTGCTGGTTCCGCAGGAAGCGGTTCAATCCACCGCAGAATCACAATATGTTTTTGTTCGGGACAAAAATTATTTTGATGATAATGCGCCAAAAATGTTTCATGTCCGGCAGGTTCGGCTTGGAGCCAAAAATGGTCGCAATGTCGAAATTTTAGCCGGAGTGTTACCCGACGAAGTGGTTGTTACGAAAGGAAGCAATGTGTTGCTTGCTCACCTTCTTCGCAGTAATCTCGGCGCAGGTTGCTGCGCGGAACATTAAACGTAACACGATCAAAACCGCTTTCAGAATAATCTGTTGAAAATATTTTAAGAAACGAAAAAGATGAAAAACGAAACAACAAACAAAACGAAATCTGATTTCCAAACTTTTTCGTCTTTTTCGTATTTCAAAAAAACGTAACCGTTCACAACATTTTTTCTGTTGGTTTTGCCGGGTTATTCCTACAAAAACTTGGAGAGAGGCTGCCGGCATTACCATTTGCGACTTTGTACTGAAATGTTAAATATTCGCAACTATTAAAATAATTCAATCAGATAAGGAACCAAACAATGTTAAATAAGGAAATGCAATCACAGGGGCGGTGGTTATTTCGTTGGCGAAGTTATTTGCCGATCCTATTTTTTGTTTTATTTATTCCGGCTTTTTGGGTGTTTCAACATCCGCTCGGCAGTCATACCGCCGATTTGATTTGGGAAGGATTTTGCCTTCTGACTGGTGGGGCGGGACTATTGATTCGTTGTCTGGTGATTGGTTATGCGCCGAAAAATACTTCCGGTCGGAATACGCATAAACAAATTGCCGAAACACTTAATACAACAGGAATGTATTCCTTGATTCGGAATCCTCTTTATCTCGGTAACTTTTTTATGTGGTTGGCACCGGTCTTGTTCCTGCATCACTGGTGGCTTTTTGCCGTGTACATTCTGGCATTCATTTTGTATTACGAACGAATTATTATAACAGAAGAACATTTTCTCGCCGATAAGTTCGGAGAAACGTACACAAATTGGGCTGCACGAACCCCAATGATGTTTCCAAAACACTTCCGATGGCAACAACCGGAAATACCATTTTCATGGAAAACCATCATTCGCCGCGAATATCACGGTTTTTATGGTCTCATTGCCGCTATGACCGTCATGGAACAAGTTGGCGAACTTGTCGTTCACCGCACCATCGTTATTGATCCTATTTGGACATGTTTTTTTTGTATCAGTACAATCATCTACCTGATTGTCCGTTTCATTGCAAAATGTACCAATATCCTCCATGTTGAAGGACGCCCTTAAAAGATATTTTTGTGAGACGAAAACAAAAAACGAAACTGTAAAACTGACGAAATAAATTTTATGTTATTTTAAGATATTGATTTTTCCTAAAATAACGAATGGCGTTATTTTAACTTACCGAAGCTATGAAACGAAAATTGCAAGGATATTATCGAACCATTTCAACAGTGGGCGAAACTGTTAAGGCGTTTATTCCGGTTACGTTGCCGCCGGAACCGCCGATAGTTTGGTCGGCTCAATTGCTTCGTCAGTTTGATGCGGCTCATCTTGCACTCGGACGATTGGAAGGTGCCGGTAATTTTCTGCCGGAAACGCCGCTTTTTTTGTACTCCTATATTCGTAAAGAAGCGGTATTATCATCAAAGATTGAAGGTACGCAATCGTCTCTCTCCGATTTATTGGCGTTTGAACTTGATCAGATACCCGGCGTTCCTATTAATGATGTACAAGAAGTCAGTAATTATGTTGCGGCATTGAATCATGGTCTCGCGCGGCTTGAAGAAGGTTTTCCTTTGTCCCTTCGTTTGATACGTGAAATTCACGGTAAACTGTTATCAACCGGACGAGGTGCAACCCAAACGCCGGGAGAATTTCGCCGTTCTCAAAATTGGATTGGCAGAACGCGACCGGGCAATGCCGTCTATGTTCCGCCGCCGCCGGAAATGTTGATCGAATGTCTGGGCGATCTGGAAAATTTTTTGCACAATAAAGAAACATCGCCGCTTTTAACTGCGGCACTGGCTCACGTTCAATTTGAAACGATTCATCCATTTTTGGACGGAAACGGTCGTGTCGGACGGTTACTCATAACTTTTTTATTGTACGAAAAGAAACTTCTGACCAAACCGTTACTTTATTTGAGTTTGTATTTCAAGACTCATCGGCAACAATATTACGAATTGCTCAATCAAGTTCGATTGCAGGGTGATTGGGAAAGTTGGATCGGATTTTTTGCGGAAGCGGTTAGAGAAACCGCAGACAACGCTGTTGTAACAGCAAAAAAACTCCATGCGTTATTTGAAGAGGATACTGAAAAAATTGCAACATTAGGTCGTGCGGCTGTTTCGATCAGACTTGTCCATGAAATGATGATTCGCCGCCCGCTTTCAACTCCGCAGTTTTTAGTTGAATCAACCGGTTTAAGTCCGGCAACCACGAACAAAGCCTTACAAAATTTAGTTCAATTAAATATTGTCAAAGAAATCACTCAACGCCGCCGCGACCGTTTATTTTGTTATAAAAAATGCTTCGACATACTTAATGCAGAATAGCTGTCAACCTCCTCACTCATTACAGATCAATACAAACTTTTGTCGAGTTTTTTTGTGAGACGAAAAGAATGAAACAACAAAATTTTGATTTCCAATTATTTTCGTCTATTTAGGTTTTTTTGTATAGTTTTTATACGTTTTATATTTAAAAAGAAAGAGATTAAACACATGGACTTTTTGAATAAAATCATTGACTTTTCATTACGAAATCGTTTTTTTGTAATTCTGTGTGTGTTCTTATTTGGCGCGGCGGGATTGGTTGCGTTGCAATATCTTGATATTGACGCCTTTCCTGATACAACACCGATTCAGGTACAAATCAATACGGTTGCTCCCGCACTCGGTCCCGAAGAAATTGAACAACAAATCACATACCCCATCGAACAGACAATCAGCGGATTGCCCGGATTACAGGAATTGCGAAGTGTTTCAAAATTTGGTTTATCGCAAGTTGTTGTTCTTTTTGATGACAGTGTTGATATTTATTTCGCACGACA
>JAISQH010000241.1 GCA_031274385.1 Planctomycetaceae bacterium
GCGGTCAATGCCCAGTAACTTTGCAATTCGTGTTGCGTTTTCACCCTCTGCGTGGAGTGCCAAAATATGCATGCGCACCATGATATACGGTTGGGGATGATAAAATCGCTCGCGTCGGACTGTTGGAAGGTCATCTCGTGAAATTTCAATTCGTAACATCGCTTACTTCTGGGACTCTCATGAATCGGAAAGAAAGGAGTATAACAGATTTCTCGTTTTTCAAAAAGACCAATTTCAGCCCGTTTACAGTATATGAACAATTAACTGTTCAATAATGACAAAGAGCCGAACGAGATTTCGTTCCAGCTCTTTGTCGTAACACAGACATAAGTTACCGAATGGGTTTATTGGATTTTGTGTACTTGCGATGAAAATCGGCAGTTACTCCAACAATTTTACCGGAAAATCGACGTAATCCTACTCCATAACGTGGGAGCCGGTTTTGGCTTCTGCGGCGGATGTTGCACAACAACAGGTTTCGGCGGTTGGTGTTGCTGCGGCGGTTGTACAACAGGCTTCGGCTGCGGATGTTGTTGTACAACAACAGGTTTCGGCTGCGGGTGTTGCTGCAGCGGTTGTACAGCGGGCTTCGGCTGCGGATGTTGTTGTACAACAACAGGTTTCGGTTGCGGGTGTTGCTGCAACGGTTGTACAGCGGGCTTCTGATGCAACTGTTGTTGTACAACAACAGGTTTCGGCTGCGGGTGTTGCTGCAACGGTTGTACGGCGGGCTTCTGATGCGGATGCTGCTGCTCAACCGGTTGCGGTTGGTGATGCAGATCGGGCAAGGTGATCTGAGCCGGTGGTCGATGATCGTTGTTGCCACCTTGAGCATTGACCGAAACGGTCAAAAAAACAAACGAAAGGGCTAACGCCATTCCCAAAAACATAATTCGATTCATTGTTATTGTACTCCTTGTTGTGAGATAAATCCCAAAATATTTGTTTGAAACCGGCGTTTTGTTGTCCGGCAAACAAATAGATGGGAAATCAAAATCGACTTACAACAAACAAATTGCCAATCGACATTGACTGTTACCGGCGAATGGTACTCTTTTGCAAAATCTAATACAATAGCAAAAAATCAGCCGTGAACGGGTACAACAAATTTTTTCTAATGATTTCGGATTTTATGGAGTCTTCCCATGACAAGTCACGTTAGCGACGGGGGCTTGCCCCGAAAGATTGATTCTTTTCTCACGCTTGCGTCCGCTATCAATTTAAGGGGAAAGCCATCGTCGATTCCTATTTCGGGGGCAAGCCCCCGTCGCTAACGTGGTTTTTAATCCGCTTGCGAAACTATTAACTATTAACTATCAACTATCAACTATTAACTATAATCTACCCTTAAAACCGGAGAAAATGCCCCGGTGTTGTACAACACTGTCTTTTTTTACGCTGCCGGAACAGAACCGGCGAGGAGTTCGTAATCGTTTAGGATTTTTGTGTTGCCCTGCTTGACCTGAACGCAATTCATGGTCACAACCGGTTCATTGTGTCCGATGAATAACTCGGCAACATGTTTTTTCCGATCATTCTTTTCCGCCTGACCAAGAAAATAATGCCCAACAAGAACCGCAATCGCCGCATCAACAAGACGACGCGCCACCAAATCAACATACGCCCCGCTTTGCGATTTGGCAAATTCAACCGCCGATTGAATCTCTTCACGCCCCTTGATTAAAACCGCCTTGAGTTCTTCAAGTTTTTGGTCGTCGTATGTTTTCTTTTCCAAAGAATCAACGTAGGTTGCAAAAACACCACTCGTAATTCCCTTAATCGCCGCCACCACTTGTAACTGGCTCGTTCCCTCGTAAATCGACGTAATCCGGGCATCCCGCAAATAACGCTCTGCCGGATAATCCTTAATATAACCGCTGCCGCCCAGTACCTGAATCGTGTTCGTCGCCACAAAAATACTCCCCTCCGCTCCAAAATATTTGCTCATCGGCGTCAACATGGCATTGAGGCGTTTGTAAGTTCGGCTTGTCTGTTTGAACTCTTTCTTTTCCGCATCGGAAAGTTGATCGGCATGGCGTTCGAGAAGCCGGTTCGTGTTGTTTTCAAGATCGCAGACTCGTGCGGTTTCGTAAGTCAATGCCCGCATTGCTTCGATTTTAACCTGCATTTCAACCACCATCTCCGCAACCGGAGCAAGCCGTTCAATCGGCGCACCAAACTGAACCCGACTATGAGCGTAAGTCCGCGCCAATCGATACGCCGCTTCAGCAATCCCCAACGATTGCGCCGCAATCCCCAGACGCGCCCCATTCATCAACGCCAAAACATAAGTAATCAGTCCCCGTTGCCGCTCACCAATCAACCGCGCCGGTGTATTGTCAAAAACCAGTTCGCAAGTCGGACTGCCGTGAATTCCGAGTTTCTTTTCAAGACAACGAACCTTCACTGCCGGTGAGCGTTCGCAAATAAACAAACTCAAACCGCGACCGTCCTTGATTTCGTGTTCACTCCGCGCCAAAACAAGCAGAATTTCACCGCAACCGTTTGTAATAAACCGTTTGACGCCATTCAAAATCCATGTGCCGTCCGCCGATTGATCGGCACGAAGACGAACCGCCTGAAGATCGCTTCCCGCGTCGGGTTCCGTCAAAACCATTGCCCCCGTCACCTCACCGGAAGAAAAACGCGGCAACACTTCGTCTTTGATCTTGTCCGAAGCGAAAGCGTAAATCGTGTCCGCAATCCCCTGAAGACCAAACATGTTCATAAACGAACCGTCACCACGCGCAACCAATTCCGTCGCCATCGTATAAATCAGAATCGGACAATTCAATCCGCCATATTGTCTTGGCAATGTAAAGCCCATCATATCGGCTTGTGTGAGCCGGTTCAGGTTTTGCCGTACCAACGGATGAAGAGTTACGGTTCCATCGGGATTCAGCGTATTGCCTTCCGCGTCAACTTGTTCCGCATTGGGAGCAAGCGTATCCGCCGAAACTTCGCCAATCATTTCAAGAATCCGGCGGTAATTGTCCAACATGTCATCAAGATCGTCCGGCAAATAATCCGCATTGCCATTCGGTGTTTCACGCTCCTGAATCGCCGCAAGTTCCTTCAAATCAAAATAGTCAAAAAGAAAACAAATGTCACGATTGTCATGAAAAAAATTAGCCATAGCAATTTCAGCAAAAAAATAAAACCATTTCACCAATTCCTCAAAAATATTGAAGAAAACGCCCAAACCGAACGGCAAAATATACCACAAAAAAACTCCCGCGCCTAGAAGCAATCGTCTTAGTTAATAGTTAATAGTTGATAGTTAGTAGTTGATCGTTAGTAGTGAATAGTTAGTTAGAACGGCAATTGTTGCGTTAAACCCAAAATTCAGTTCATGGTTGAATGGAAAATAAGTTCGTTTGTTAAAATCATTTTCAGCGATTTTTTACAATATCGGAGATTGATTTTACGAGGAAATCAATTTCTTCCATTGTATTGTAAAACGCCAGTGAAGCCCGAACCGTACTTTCCAGTCCGAAACGCCGCAAGATTGGTTGCGCACAGTGATGTCCGGCACGCAACGCGATTCCTTCTGCAGCAAGAGCCTTGTTGATTTCTTCCGTACTGAATTTATCAATCACAAACGAAACAACTCCAGCCCGTTCACGCGGATTACCAATAATCTGCAATCCCGGAATAAGTGTCAGTTGGGAACGTGCATATTCCAGAAGCCGATGCTCGTATTGCCGGATACTCTCAATGCCAATCGAACCGACATAATCCAACGCAGCACCAAGTCCCACCGCATCAGCAATGTTGCCTGTTCCCGCTTCAAACCGACCGGGAGCCGGTTGATATTCCGTTTTCTCAAACGTAACATCAGCAATCATTCCGCCGCCGCCCTGATAAGGACGCATGGAATTGAGCAATTCCTCTTTTCCGTACAATACGCCAATTCCGGTCGGAGCAAAAATTTTATGTCCCGAAAACACGAAAAAGTCCGCGTCCGATAATTGAACGTCCGTCGGAAGATGCGAAACCGATTGCGCCCCGTCAATGAGAACCGCCGCCCCAAACTGGTGAGCAATCCGTACCATTTCCTCCGTCGGAGTAATGGTTCCAATTGCATTGGAAACTTGCGTTACCGCAACCAATTTCACCTTGCCGCTTTTCAGTAACACGGTGTATTCGTTGAGCAGCAGTTCGCCATTGCTGTCAACCGGAATGACTTTCAGTACCGATTTTGTTTCCTGAGCAAGCAGTTGCCAGGGAACAATGTTGGCGTGATGTTCCAAATGCGAAACAAGAATTTCGTCTCCGGCATGAATATTGTCACGCCCCCAACTGGATGCCACCAAATTGATCGCTTCCGTTGTCCCGCGAACAAACACAATTTCGATCGTCGATGAAGCATTCAGAAATTTTCGAACAATTTCTCTCGCGTTTTCGTACGCATCCGTTGATCGGGCTGCCAGATCATGGGCACCGCGATGAACATTCGAATTTTCATGTTCGTAAAAATATCTTAAACGTTCAATAACGGCGTTCGGCTTTTGTGTTGTCGCTCCGTTGTCAAACCAAACAAGCGGTTTGCCATGCACTTTTTCCGACAAAATCGGAAAGTCGTTGCGAATCGCTGTTATGTCAAATTCCCGCGAAGGGGGATTGGCAAAATGGGGAATCGCGTTTTCATGTTGCGGAATTTTCGCACTTTCGGTCTGGCGGTTGTCAAAACGTGTGTCGTACAGCGTTTTGGAAACTTCACGCCAAACCTGTTGTACTTCCTCCTCATCCGTCGTCTGAAATGATTCGGGAAACGGATTTCGTACCGGAAAAAAATCGTCCGTATAATCACGAACCGCAACAGAAACAAGGTCATCGATAGTTGTTGTACTCATAGTAAAAAAAAGTTAAGAGTTGAAAATTGTAACTGTCAATTTTAATTTTAGGCTTTTTATCAATTTTTCGTCCTGTTATTTCGTTTCAGAAAAAATAATTCCTCAATAATTGTTATAAATGACAACGTATTAAAATAGACAGTTACTGAAAATTGTATCAATTGGAATTGGAAAACAAAACGTTTTCCGTGATTCACTCTCCACGATTATTTATACGAATAATAATTACCGACATCGACATTTTCCAGAACGGCAACGGCGTCTTCGGCGAGAATGGCGAGTGAGCAGTACACCGAAAGGAAATACGAAGCGATTCCTTTTTTGTCAACGCCCATAAACCGGACTGCCAAACCGCGAGTTGTTCCGCCGGGCAGGTTCGCCTGATGCAAACCAAGAACGCCCCGTTTCTTTTCACCGGTTCGAACGAGCAAGACATTTGTTTTACCGGCTTTACTTTGCGGTTTTTTGTGACCGTCCACGAAGAGTTTATCTGACGGGACAATCGGAATGCCGCGCCATGTGAGGAACGGTGCCCCGTAAAACGAAACCGTCGCCGGAGGAACTCCGCGCCGTGTACATTCCCGCCCAAACGCCGCAACAGCACGCGGATGAGCCAGAAAAAACGACGGTTCTTTCCAGACTTTCGAGATTAACTCGTCAAAATCGTCTGGGGTTGGTGAGCCGGAAATGGATTTGATACGCTGAGAATCCGCAACATTTTTGAGAAGCCCGTAATCATCACTATTGACGAGTTGGCTTTCTTGCCGTTCTTTAAGACTTTCGACCGCCAAACGAATTTGTTCGTTAACCTGATCGTACGGACTGCTGTACAAATCGGCAATACGAGTATCGATGTTGATAACGGTTGAAATGGAGTTGAGACGGTATTCACGCGGAGCGGTCTCATAATCGACGAAGCCTTCGGGAACTTGTCCGTCATCGGCTGCGCCGCGGCAAAGTGCATCCAACGGTGTTTCACCTTCCTTGACTTTGTTCAAACGGAAAATCCCTGTTTCGAGGGCTTTCCAATCGAGAAAACGAGGAAGCCAACGCGGTGTCAGGGAACCGAACTGAGCGTCTGTTTTTGTGACATTGGCAAGTTGATACGCTGCCTGGTGACTTAAAACGGTTGGGACATTGTTTTGTTCTGGCATAATGTGTCTCCTGAATAATAAGGTTCTAAATACGAAACGAAAAACATTTCACAATGAGATGTTCGTCGAATTGTTTCGTTATTCTATAAAACCTTTTTCATTCCGCAAGCCCATGAAACAAGAATTTTCGCAAATAAAACGAAGCCGTGAAATATGATAGCCGTCATATTTCACGGCTTCATTTTATTTGTTCCAAAAATAGAAATCCGCGACAAGAACTTTTGAAATCTTACCGATTCCAAACATTTGAATAGAACAATAGTTAGAGCAATTCCCGATCTGCCGGAACAAGACAGGAACCAATACGGATTTTGATTTTCCGTTCAAAAACAAAGAAATCCCATCGAAATACTTCCGGCAAGAAAAAAATCTCAAAAATTTTTCAAAATATTTTTCAAAAATTTTAAAATATTTCAAAAAATTTTCCAATCGTTCCTTTATTGGAGTTTACAATTAGATAAAGATAGGAAGGCAACCTTATTACTTCATAAAAGGAAAATAAAAAAAAAACAGAAAGAGAGGAAGTTAAAGAAAATGTTTTGATGTAACGGTCTCTTTTATTTTTTAATGTTTCGTACAAAGGCGCAAAGAACACGAAGGTTTTGATTCTAAACGGATCGATTTTCTTTGCGTCTTTTATGTCTTTATTCGCAACGAAAAATAAATAGACTTGTTCCGTTATTGTCAACAGATTGAACAGATTGAACAGATTTTTATAAAAAACGAATCTGTAAAATCTGTTAAATCTGTTGACAAAATCATTCTACGGTAATGTGAACAGATCGCTTTCGGGCGAGACGGAGTTGGCGGAGATTATTTCCGCAAAGTTTCCCAACGAGCGGCTGATTGTTTGCTATAATCCGTTACCGGAAGAACGACGAAAAAATCAACGTGAGGAATTGCTTGTTGCAACAGAAAAATTGCTGACTGATTTAGTGCAACGAATATTAAAACGTCACGATCGCGGGAAGCCTTATTCGGAAGTGGAGATTGGAATTCGTGTTGGTAAAGTTAAGGACAAATTTCATGTTACGAAGCATGTTATGGTTGGTACAAGATCAAGTCGGAATCATTTTTTTGCGGTGTTCCCGGAGTGGAACGTCCGTTTTCAAGAATCGTTTTGAGCCGGGCAAACATTGCCGCAACCGTTTCGGGTTTTTCTTCTGCGAGATTACTTTTTTCCGATGGATCGTTCGCCATATCGTACAACTCACACGGCGGCGGATTTTTCCATTGCGGCGGTTTTTGTCCCGTATTGGCAGAAACAACCAACTTCAATGTCCCTTCCCGAATCGAAACACGGTTTTTCGGACTGAGATGAATCAGTTCCGTTCGTTTCGTTGCCGACTCTTTGCCAAGAAGAATCGGCAAAAAACTAATACTGTCCTCAGCGGCATTGTCAGGAAGTTGAAAATCAACAAGCCCGGCACATGTCGCCATGAAATCAACAAGACCAATCAAATGATTTGAAACAGAATCAGGCGGAACAGTCCCCGACCAACGTACAAAAAACGGCATTCGATGTCCGCCTTCATAAATATCGCCTTTGTATCCGCGATAAATGTAACTTGGAAAATGTCCTTTTTCTTCGTAATGGTGCGGTTTCAGATAAGTCGCAAAACCGTTGTCCACCGTGAAAATAACAAGCGTGTTCTCCTTCAAACCGTTCCGGTCAATCGCGTCGAGAATTCTTCCGACCGAATCGTCCACCTGCAAACTGTAATCACCATAAGCACCAATTGACGTTTTGCCCTGCCAATCGTGAGTCGGAACAAGCGGCGTGTGAGGAGCGTTGAGCGGCAAATAAACAAAAAACGGAATCTCGTACCGTTTCCCGCCGATTCCGTGTTCGCGGATATAAGCGATTGATTTTTCCGTTAAAGCCGGTAACACATCAATCGGTTCAAATCTCTCGCCGGCAGGACCGGGACGCGGCGGGTCATTCTGTTTAATGGTTGACGGAATTTCCACAACATGATCGTTTTCAATAAACACGTAAGGAACCATGTCAAGCGAAGCAGGAATACCAAAATAATAATCGAACCCGCGAGAAATAGGACTATCCGCAATTGATTTGGTGTAATCAATTCGTTGCCATTCTGTTTCAAGAGCCGGATCGCCAAGCGGTTTGCCGTCCTGAGTTGCCCATGTCATGCCAAGATGCCATTTTCCAAACGCCGCCGTATCATAACCCTTTTCTCTGAGCATTTGCGCAACAGTCAACCGCCCCGATTCCAACACCGGTAATCCGAAACCATTATTATTGTTAGCGGATTTTTTGTGATTCCGCATCGGGTAACGCCCGGTCATTACAGCATAACGTGACGGTCCGCAAACCGAACAAGCAGCGTGAGCATCAGTAAAAATCATGCCTTGCCGACCAAGTGAATCAAGATGGGGCGTTTTGATTTTGCTGTTGGCATTTAACAACGAAACGTCGCCGTATCCCATATCGTCAGCAAAAATAAACACAATATTCGGTCTATTGGGTTTATGGGCTCTATCGGGTCTCTCCGGCAAATTGTTGTCCTCAGCCGCCCCAAGAAAATCAAACGGCAAAAAAGTTACAAACCCCGTTAAAAAAAAGACAACTAATAAAATTGTTCGAATATTGAACATGAAAAGTCTCCCTAAAAACAAAAAATTAAAACAACATGTTTACGGTTTCAAGATGTAAAGTGAAACGGCGATTTATTGTTATTTTCATTGTAAAATGGGTTTGATCGTGTGGCAGCCGATTTTTTTCAATTCGGTTTGAAGCCGGATTAATGTTTCGTGATCGGGATAAGTCCCGACAATCGCTCCGCCGCTGCCGGCAAACTTTGCCGAACAACCATAAGATCGCGCTGTTTCAACCATTAAAATATGTTCCTTCGGCAATCGGCAAATAGAACGGCGAAGATCAAAGTTTTGATCAAGTAATCTGCCTAATTGTTCCGGCTTTTTATTGAACAACAATTCCCGCGCCTGACAGGTTAAATCGGCAAACGCTTGCATGGCATTGACCACCGCCGGTTCGCCCTGATCGTACCGAAATCGTAAATTGTTATGAAAAACCTCCGTCGGTTCGCCAAACTCCGTCGAATACGAAAGATAAAGCGGCGGAAGCAATGCAATGGGAAGTTCTTCATATTCGCCACAAATAAAGCCGTCGTCCGTTTTCATCGCGTCTTGAGCAAAATTCATATAAACACAACCTTCATAAACCTGAGCAACACGGTCTTGAAGACCAGCCATGATGCCAAGCTGATCCCGTTCAATCGACAAAACCAACGAAGGCAAAGTCGGTTTCGGAATCACAATCCCGTAGAAATCCATCAATGCACGCAATGTCGCAACAACAATCGCACTGGAACCCGCCATACCAACCTGACGCGGAATAGTTGTTTCATAACGGATCGAAAAATTCCGGTTGTGCAGCAACAAACCACGCTGAGTACAATATTCGGCAAAACCATGAATAGCCGCTTTAACAAGCCGAATCCCGCCATAATAACCGTGCAACCGAACATCTTTCGTCAATTCGTGGATCGAACAAAAAAGACTTTCATCGTTTAGACTCGGAACAATTTCAAGCCGATCCCATTCGTACAAAGTCACCTGAGCCCAAAAATTTTTGACGATCACCGCAATCGTTTTGCCATTGTAACCGTCAGACGGATTGCCGATCAACCCGGCACGGGCATAAGCTCGTCGTCGTATAATTTCCATCGTGTCAAAAAAAACTCAACAATAAAATTGATAACAGAATGCAACAAAAATACCCGTTTAATTCTCCGCTTTCTTACAACAAGCATCGTAACAAGCATAGTCTTTTTTTAGGAATTGATCAAGAGGAGTATGAGGAGCCTTGCCCGCAAAACCAAAATGCCGCGATTTCGCCGAAAACATCAAAACGCCGCTTGAATTTTCAAATTTTCCTGTTAAAATGAGTCGATAGTTTGTCATTATTGAGAAAATTGCTAAGAAAAATTATTGCCCATCAACCCGTATTGCGCGTCGTTACAAATAAGGATTAAGATCGAATGAGTGACCAACCCGATCCTGCCAACAACCCTGTTGATATTAAACCGACTTCGGATATTTTTATTGCGGTCTTTTTGTCGGCTCCCCAACATGAACCGATTTTAGTCGCAATTATCAATGCGGTCTTGACCGATAGCGGATGGGAGAAAATTGTTTCGGCAACGGTTTTGAACCCATTTAGCGGTGCAGATTATTCAGTGAGTAAGCGAATTGTTCT
>JAISQH010000308.1 GCA_031274385.1 Planctomycetaceae bacterium
TTCGGACGGGGTGCTGACTGCCAGGCTTCCTTGCCATAATTTGCTCCTTTCAAAAAAATCATTATGACTTGTTCTACCAAGTTTAGCAACCATACCCCCAAATCTGGAATAATCAGGAAAATTCAAGTGAAAAAAATATACTATTCACTATACTCTACCCCGCCCTAAAAAGTAGCATTGTAGCAGCGGGTTTTTCAATTGACAAAACCTTATTTCCAACCTGATTTTCCCTTATTGAGAAGGTTTCATAAGGGAAAATAAGGGCGCAGTTTTGGAAATGTCATGGCTACTAAGGGTTGCTTTGAGAAAATAAGGGGTTTAACTAATAACTAATAACTGACTACTGATCACTAAAATTGTTCCCTACAAAAATCCGAAATAATCAGAAATTTTTGGGTTCCCTCATTTTTCTTTTTGCAATTGATGTTAAAATACCATTGAAAAATTTAGTTTTTTATCAAAATTGATTTCAATAAGATTTTCCAATGGGACTTTTAATATTACGCAGTTTGTTTATTCTTGTTTCCAGTGGTGTGGGGGTTTATGTTCTCAACTCTGGAGTTTTGAGTGGTACGGAATCTGCCGGTTTTTGGGCATTTGCCGGGATTTTTCTTCTGGCAATTCTGGTGATTGTCGGCGACATGATTATTCCGAAAAAGCGGGTTGACTGGATTTCGTCCATTTATTTTGGACTTTTAGTTGGTCTCCTTCTTACCGCAGCACTTGGTTTTGCGATTACTCCGTTGTTGCCGCAAGGTTCCGAACATCTTGCCCAGCAAAGCCGAGTCAATACCATGTTGGTCATTGGAGTGGTTCTTTGTTACATTTGTACGAGTTTTTTACTCCAAACCCGCGATGATTTCCGGTTTATCATTCCGTATGTTGAGTTTAGGAAAAATCTGAAAGGCAATCGTCCGTTGATTTTAGATACCAGTGTTGTGATTGACGGGCGTATTGCGGATGTGATGGAAACGATGATTATTGACAGTCGTCTTATTATGCCGCGTTTTGCGATTAACGAGCTTCAACGTATTGCGGACAGTTCTGACCGGAGCCGCCGGACACGTGGTCGGCGCGGGTTGGACATTTTGAACCGGCTCCAAAAGATGAAAGGAATTGATATTCAAATTGATGACACTGATTTGCCGGAATTTCGCGGTCAACCGGTTGATTTGAAACTGGTGGCGTTGGTCAAACATCTTGAAGGAAAACTTGTCACCAATGATTACAATCTCAATAAGGTTGCCAAAATTCAAGGTGTGGATGTGATCAATCTGAATGATTTGGCGAACGCGATGAAACCGGTTTTTCTGCCCGGTGAAAAGTTGGATGTTGATATTGTCAAGAGCGGCGAGGAAGCCAGTCAGGGAATTGGTTATCTTGATGACGGCACGATGGTTGTTGTTGACAATGGTCGGGATCATGTTGGGGAGCGTGTTGTTGTTACTGTAACCAGTGTTTTGCAGACCAGTGCCGGTCGAATGATTTTCGGGCGTTACGAATTTACAACGAAAAAGCTTGCCGGAACAACAATTATTCACGATAGTACCGCCACACTTCCTCCTGCGGCGACCAATACGAAAATTGAAAATCCGTCAACTGCTCCGCAGAACGGCAAAAACAACCGGCTTAGCGGCAGCAACAAAAGATGATTCCAGATGCCTTTTTTGACGACTCCATTCATTGAATTACTGAAACGTGACCGACGGTACAAAGCCGAAGCGTACGCTTTTATTTATGAGGCGTTGGGTTACGCTCAAAATGTGTTGGGATTGGGTAAAAAGGAAATGAGTGAACCGTTTTCGGAAGATGTTGTGGTCAAAATAAAAGTGAAGGTAAAAGTTCTGGAACAGGAAAAGACTTTTGGTTTGGGCGACCACATTACCGGACAAGAACTTTGTTTCGCGGCGCGGGATTACGCTATTGCTCAATATGGTTTTCTTGCCAAAATGGTACTTGATTCTATTGGAATTCGCAAAACCGATGACATTGGCGAAATTGTTTACAATTTAATCAGCATTGGACAAATGCGCAAAACGCCGCAAGACCGCCGCGAAGATTTTAATAACGTTTTTGATTTTGAAACCGCGTTTGAAGAAACATATCAAATTCATTCCAACAACGTTTAAAACTGCACTTTCCAAACTTTTTAAACAAAAATTCCTTTGTTTTTCCACGTTTTTCTCATTTTTTGGTAATTTTTGAGTTTTTTTGATCGTGTACAAAAATATATTTATTCTACTATTTCAAAAAACATAAAAAATCAATCGCTTTTTATTGAAAAAAAACTTGGAAAGTGCTGTACAAAGTATTGTTTGTTTAAATAACAACTAACCCTTAAACAAGTGAGTAAATATTACAAACACTGGCTTCGCACTTAAATTTTAAGGGTTTTCATGATTTCTTGTTTTCACCTGAAATCATACAATATTTTGAAATATTATAATTTTATTTGAGCAAAGCAGTTATATTTTTAATTTTTGTACTTCGCTTGTTTAACAAAATGACCGGAACACAGACGTTTTGCCTGTGTTCCGGTCGGTAAGATTAAAAATGAACTGCCGAGTCACGCAGATAATGTTTGAAAAACGGAAAATGGAATTTTTCAAAACATCATCTGCGGATCGAATGGTTCTTTTTTATTTCTATTTTTTTGCTGCGGTTTTTTCTTTCTTTTCCTGAATCGCGGCTTGGGCAGCAGCAAGTCGGGCAACCGGTAACCGAAGCGGAGAACAACTCACGTAATTCAAACCGACATTGTGACAGAATTTCACGGATGCCGGATCGCCGCCGTGTTCGCCGCAAATCCCCAGTTTGATGTCCGGTCGAGTCTCCCGCCCGCCGGCAATCGCTATCTTAATGAGCCGACCAACACCGTTCTGATCCAATGTCTGGAACGGATCGGCGGGAAAAATGTCCAATTCCTGATACTGATTGATAAACGCCCCGTAATCGTCACGGCTAATACCAAGTCCCGTTTGCGTCAGGTCATTGGTGCCGAAACTAAAGAACTCGGCTCCCTTCGCAATTTCGTCAGCAGTCACTGCCGCTCGCGGAATTTCAATCATCGTACCAACCAAATAATCAACCGTCACGCCCTTTTCTTTGAAAACCTTCGCGGCAGTTTCACGAATAATCTTTTCCTGATTGCTAAACTCCGTGATGTTGCCAACCAGCGGAATCATAATTTCCGGGTGAACGTCAATTCCTTCTTTCATCACATTGACCGCCGCTTCACAAATCGCGCGGGCTTGCATCCGGGTGATTTCCGGGTACACAATCCCAAGACGGCAACCACGATGACCCAACATCGGATTCGATTCGGCAAGCTCATGAACCCGCGCCGCAATCTTTTCCTTTTTGATACCAATCTTCTTGGCAAGCTCTTCCTGCTCTTTGGCTTCGTGCGGCACAAATTCGTGAAGCGGCGGATCAAGAAGACGAACTGTCACCGGACGACCATTCATCGCCCGGAAAATGCCCTCGAAATCTTCCCGTTGGTATTGAAGCAACGGTTCAAGAGCCTTTTCACGATCTTCAACCGTTTCCGAAAGAATCATTCGGCGGAAATCGTCAATCCGGTCAAAGAACATGTGTTCCGTTCGGGTCAGCCCAATTCCTTCGGCTCCCAAAGCAATTGCCCGTTCGGCTTCTTTGGGGTTGTCCGCGTTCGTTCGAATACCGAGTTTGCGGAACCGGTCAGACCAACTCATCAGTTGCTGGAAACATTGATACAACGGAGCATTCTGCGGTTTAAGTGATTTTTCAAACAGAACTTGCAGAATCTCGGACGGCGATGTCGGAACCTGCCCCTCATAAACATTGCCGGTAAAACCGTCAACCGAAATCCAATCGCCCTTTTTGAAAACTTTTTGACCAACGGTCATTGTTTCGGCTTTGTAATCAATCACAATTCCGTCACAACCGCAAACACAAGCCTTGCCCATTTGCCGACTTACCAAAGCAGCGTGGGAAGCGGCACCGCCAAAAGAGGTCAAAATACCTTGCGCCACCTTCATTCCGCGCAAATCTTCCGGTGTGGTTTCACGCCGAACCAACACGATCTTGGCGTTGTTGTCTTTTTGCCAAATGGCTTCGGCATCATCAGGTTGGAAACAAATTTGTCCGGTTGCTGCACCGGGACCGGCGTTAATCCCTTTGGCAATCGGCGTTTTCCCTTTCAGACCGGTTCCACTGAAAATCGGCTGCAACAGTTGGGTCACATCGTTTGCCGGAATTCGGGCAATGGCTTCTGCCGGTGTGATCAGCCCTTCGTTGACCATATCAACCGCCGCACGAACCGCCGCAAAACCGGTTCGTTTCGCATTACGGGTTTGAAGCATCCAGAGGTTTTGCCGTTCGATAGTAAACTCAATGTCCTGAATATCACGATAATGATTTTCCAGTTTCATTGCAACGTCGGCAAACTGTTTCCAAACGTTCGGCATGTCTTTTGCCAAAGAATCTTCGATTTTTTTCGGCATTCGGATTCCCGCGACCACATCTTCACCTTGAGCGTTGATGAGGTAATCGCCAGTAATTCCCGGAGTGCCGTTGGCTCCGTTTCGGGTCAGAGCCACTCCGGTCGCGCAATCGCCGCCCATATTGCCGAAAACCATTGCCTGCACATTGACGGCAGTCCCCCAATCATGCGGAATTCCGTTCATACGGCGGTAAACCATTGCCCGGTCATTCATCCACGACCCGAACACGGCACCGATACCGCCCCAAACCTGTTCCATCGGATCATCCGGGAAATCCTTGCCGGTCTGCTTTTTCACAGCGGCTTTGAACTCTTTGACAAGTTCTTTGAGGTCTTCCTGCTTGAGTTCGGAATCGAGTTTGACACCGGCTTTGTGCTTTTTCTTTTCGAGAAGTTCTTCAAACGGGTCAATATCGGTCTTGGTTTTCGGTTTCATTTCGAGAACGACATCGCCGTACATTTGAACAAAACGCCGGTAGCAATCCCACGCAAAACGCGGATCGCCGGATTTTTCGGCGAGAACTTCGACGGTTTTGTCATTCAGACCGATGTTGAGAACCGTATCCATCATACCTGGCATGGATTCTCTTGCACCAGACCGGCAAGAAACAAGAAGCGGCAAGTTCTTGGTATCGCCGAATGTCTTGTTCATTGTGAGTTCAATTTTTTTCATGGCTTCGCTGACCTGATCCCGGAGTTCGGGTGGGTAAGTTCTGCCGTGATCATAGAAATAGGTACAAACTTCTGTGGTGATGGTGAACCCGGACGGCACGGGCAAGCCGATTTTAGCCATTTCAGCCAAATTCGCGCCTTTCCCGCCGAGCAGATTCTTCATGGTTGCATCACCATCTGTTCCATCCTTACCAAAACTGTAAACGTACTTTGCCATAATGGGTTGCCTCTTATCTATTTGAGATGTTTAAGCATTGTTTATGCCGACTTCAATCGGCACGAATTTGAATCGCAACTATTGTAGCGATTACACCGCAAGCGTCAACAGTACGCCCCAATAAAATTGATTATTTCGGATTTTGTGGGAGGTCTACATTTGAAAGGAAACATCCGTCTGCCCCTGAAAGGGTCAAAAAGAAAAAATAAAAACGAAAATTAAAGTGGAATGAGTAGAACAGATTTAAACAATAACTCCGTCCACCATGCGGACAATTCGGTCGGCAGTATTCGCAATGGCGTTGTCGTGTGTTACCATGACAATCGTTAATTTTTGTTCCTGATTCAGATTTTGAAGTAATTCCATAATTTCTGTTGCGGATGCGGCATCAAGATTGCCGGTTGGTTCGTCCGCCAAAAGAATTTTCGGTTCGGAAATCAACGCCCGCGCAATCGCCGCACGTTGCATCTCGCCACCGGAAAGCTCACTGGGTTTGTGTTTCAGACGATGGGATAAACCCACCTTTTCCAGTAACGCTTTCGCCTTTTCAATATACAAGTGACGCCGAAAAAAGTAACCAAAAATGCCCTCACGAATCATCAACGGAGACAACACATTTTCCAGCGTTGTCAATTCCGGTAACAAATGGTAAAACTGAAAAATAAAACCAATTGACCGGTTGCGAAGAGTGTCACGCCGGACAACCGGAAGATTGTCAATTCGTTGCTCTTCAAAATAAATGGCACCGGATTCAGGATTGTCCAATGTCCCAAGCAAATGCAGCAACGTGCTTTTACCGGAACCGCTTTGACCAACAATCGAAACAAATTCTCCCGTCCGAACAGACAAATTAACGCCTTTTAGTACGGGAATTTTCAGCTTTTTCTTGTAATAACTTTTGGTCAGATTTTCTGTACGAAGTAATTCGTTTGCCGTTTTTTCAAACGGAACCGCAACAGTTTCCCGTTTTTTCAAAACGGAAATTGTCCGTTTCCGCCGAAACACGGCTTCACGGCTTCCCCGAACAACCGGTAAAATCATCTTTTTCTGTGCGGAATTATTTTCCGTATTGGGAGTTACCGTCACTTTATTTCGGGCTAAGAAAGTATCAATTTCTTCAAAATGTTCGTTTAATCGGGGTTCTTCCGTTTTGGGTTCGGCAGAAGACAGAACCGTAATCGGTTTGCTATCGAAATTTCGTTCCCAATTCGGCAAAGGAGGAATTTCCGGCAAATGAACCGTTGGACGCGGTTCTTCTATTTGTCCGATCTTCGAATGAAACGATTCAAGCGGATCGTTTTGCCGGTAAAACGATTTCTTGTCCATCATTTTCTTTGAATTTTCGATAGCCGGAAGATTATCGAACAAAAAAGGCAAATGGAACGGTTCACAAACCGGAACCGTTTTAGTAGAATTTGCAACAGATTCTTTGAATACGGAAGGAATCATTTCAGGAGACGGTGAAGGTTGTTTGAACAATTCGTCCAGTTCAATCGTCGGTGGATTGAGCAGCGTCCGACCATCCGGTGCTCTCAGGACACCGGCAAGCCGAACACTCGGTTTCGGTGCCGGTTCGGGCGGTTCAAGCTGCGGTTTAACGGGACGAAAATCGGCGGTGTAATGGGCTTTCATGGTGACAACGCGTTGGGAACCAACACGGCTCACTTCAGGTTCGTAATGATTCAACCGGATGCAGTCTTGCGGCGCGGATTGCCGGAAGAACACCGGATGCAACTGCAATAAAAATGGCACCGTAAATAATCCAAAATACGGTCGTCGGCTGCACTATGGTTGGAATTTCGTAAAAGGAATAAATCTCAGGACTAAACACGTCACTCCGAAGAATATAAGACAAAACCTTGGCAATCTCTTTAATATATTTAACAAATAATAATCCTGCTATTAAACCAACCCCCGAACCAACCACTCCAAGAAGCAAACTGTAACACAAAAAAATCTGCATGATTCCGCCGCTGCTCGCTCCCAACGATTTCAAAATTCCAATGTCTTTTTGTTTCTCAATAACAATCATATAAAAGATTGCCAAAATCCCAAAACCGGCAACAGCAAATATCAAAAAAAGTAAAACGTTAAGCATTGCCAATTCGTTAAATACGGCAGCGAGCAACGGTTTTTGTTTGTCACGCCACGTATTGACCCGAAATAATTCCTGCGGAAACACCGTTCTGATTTTGTCGCGAATAATGTCAATGTCAACGCCCGGTTTTGCCTTAATCAAAATTTG
>JAISQH010000372.1 GCA_031274385.1 Planctomycetaceae bacterium
AAGGTTAGTTTTAACTTGTTCTGTTTTTGATGGTATTCATTATTTTACTCAAGGAAGTTTTCTATAACTTCATATTACAAAAATATAAATTGAATTTTTCGTGAAATTTCGTGTTTTTCATGGTAGAATCCTCTTTTTTCATTTTTAAAAATCCTCTAAAACGAAAAAATCGCCGCAATTAAATTGATAATTGGATACGATAAAGATACTCGTTTTGATTCTCTGCGTCTTTGCGCGCAAATGAAAAGAGACAGTTACCAACGGAGTACAATATTCTGTACCCTTATTTTCACTTATTTCCTTTTTCATAAGGGAAAATAAGGGTACAGAATATTCCGTCCTATGCTACTAAGGGTACTTTGAAAAAGAAGGGTTTTGAGAAACATTCTCAATTGTCATTACAAATAACAATGTCTTAAAATAGACAGTTACGTCATTCGCTATTAACATTTCAAAATCAATTTATTATGTTTATTGACCTACGCTAAAGGCGTATCAGTTTAGCCGGAATTCGGGTTTAATCCCTTTACCACCGGCGGTAAATGATAAAACGAATGATTTATTTACCGGCGCTTAGTACGTTACTCTTCCTCATCGGGTCTCGCCAATTCTTCCAATGCCCAACCGAGTCGTCCTAAAAACCGGGCGTAGAAGATGGAAAAAACAGACACGACGGGGATTAAAACGGCGAATCCCACAAGGACTTGGTTGGTTGCTATTGAGACGAGTCCCACGATGAAGCAGAAAAGAGCGGAAAGCAGCAGCGAAATCAAATAAAACCGCAGCCAAACTCCCGTACAATCAATTAAAGAGCGGCAAGTTTCTTTTGCGATCACAACAAAATACGAACCGGATTCCATGCTGGAAAGAAAAAGCACCGGAAAGAAGAGCAACAGCGAACCCGTTAAAAACGAGAGGTGCAACAACGCGTTTTGAATTGACCAATCTGAAATTTGCTCCGGCAACGCGGCAGTGTGAGACTGCAATAAATAACCCGGAGTCACCGCTAAGAGTGCGAGCAAAAAAAGCCAGACGGTAAGCGAACCGCTTTCGAGTAACCGGTATTCTTGCCAATCGTCTTTCTCCGGCAAATCATTACCGGTTGTTGTCCAGAGAAAGAGGCTGAAGCAGGTATTGGCAAGCAGGCTCAAGCCCAGCATAATCAGGATGACGCCGAACGGTGCGCTAACCGTGACGAACAAAGGATCGAGACTCAACATCGTCGGCAACATCGCTCCGCCCACAAGTCCCACTATCCCCAACAAGGACGCTATCACCGTCTGTCCCCACAACCGGGCATTCAGAAACGGCACAAAGATGCGGCTCAAAAACGGATATTTCGGCAACGCTGTTCGTTTGACCATTTTGATAAGAACATGGTCGGTGTTAAGAGCGGTTTGTTTCGCGGCGGGATGTTGGCGTAAGGTTGGCGAATGGAGGTTGGCGTTTTGAGCGGCGGTTTGCCGATTCTCGGAGTCGGGGGATGATTCAGGATTGTACAAGACCGGAAAAGGCGGAGGTTGAACCGATTTGGGGGCATTGCTTTTTTTCTTATCATAAAGTTCCTTGTCAAGTGAACCTTCGACATAACGGTAATCGGTTAAAGTACGGAAGGTTGGCGTTTTTTCCGGTATTTCCGATTGGCTGACACCGTAACCGCCGTTGGGGGAAACCACCGGTTGTATCATTTCCGATTTCGTGACTGCTTTGATTTCAGTTTTTCGCCCGCAGTCGGGGCAGGTTTTGAAACCGCCGATCTCGTTTTCTCCGGCGTACATTCTCGTTCCGCAAAGCACACAAACCACCGGAACCAGCATGGATTTCGAGGAACCGTCGGCAAGAGCAAACGTGGTACCGCCTTCGAAAGAGGAAGGCAACGGAGGCGGAAGCGGAACCGGTTTTGACCGGAATGGGACAAGCGTTTTCGTTTCGCAATCGGGGCAGGTTAATTCGGAACCGATTTGATCTTCGGATGCGTACATCATTGTTCCGCAAAGTCGGCAATAAACCCGAATTGCCGGATTGGTGCTTCGATGATCCGCAACCGGAATATCGCCATTCCGCAGCGTGTAGGTTCCGGGATCGCCGAACATCATCTGACGGTCACTCAACACCCGCTCCGCTTTGTCGCCAATCGATTCGGGAACACGAACCGCCCTCTCACATTCCGGGCAAACAACATTGGTTCCGATTTGCTCTTTGGAAACGGTAATATACGTGTGGCACACCGGACAACGTAATGACATCAACCTCTTCCGGTCACCCATTTCCCGAACATCAATAGGCGTTTCATCTGCGGTGTACAGTCTTGATTCGTCAACAGGTTTAATGGTACTTTCCGCCGGTACCGTGAGTTCAAGGTAACAGACCGGGCAGTACATCTTCTTGCCAACCATCTCCTGCAACACTTCAATCGGATGTTGGCAACGAATACACCGAAAACGAACAAGAACCATTGTAACGGAGTGGGGTTTGGGAGTTGGAAATGGGGATGTAACTGTCTATTTTGTTTTAAGGCTTGCGCGCAAAGACGCAAAGAAATTCAAGGTTAGTTTTAACTTGTTCT
>JAISQH010000459.1 GCA_031274385.1 Planctomycetaceae bacterium
GATAAAGACCGGTGTTGATGGAAGCCCGCGAAGGACAGCAACGGGTTGAGTTATAAAATTGTTTGAAGCGGAGACCGCCCGCCGCAAGACGGTCAATATTCGGTGTCTTTATTTCACCACCGTAACAGCCAAGATCAGAATAACCAAGATCGTCCGCAAGAATCAAAATGATATTCGGACGCGGAGCTGATTTTGTTTGCGACAAAACAGAATCCGAAACAAAAACAACCGCTAAAAAACAGCCAAACAACCGTAACACAAATGTCTGAATTCGAATAAAATTCTTCATTATTTTAATTTGTCATAAAGAACATAGATGATGTTAGGCAACAAAATGATTTCGTATATCGCACAATATTCATTTTTTTACCGTGCAAAGTATAACAGACCAAGAAACGAAAATCAATCAATTCAATCAATGATCGGAATATTGATGTTTACCGGTTTTCCGAGATCAAAAGACTGATAGGTTTTGCCTTTGGTAATGGTTACTTTCAGCGGTGTTGTTTCGTTCTGTTCAAACTTTGGATCGACAACTTTCATCTGTTTGGTTTTCTTCCGAATTTCGGAGTAAACTTTATTTTGTTCTTCTTCACTCTTGGGAAGAGTTGCGGAATCAGGGGCTGGCGGTCCGGTTGAAAAGATTTTTGATACAGTAATAACATAGTCACCTTCGGGTGCGCCGTCATAAAAGCCATTGGTTTGTAATTTGACTTCTCCTTTGGCATCGGTTGAGCCGCCAACACCCCATTTGAAACTGGGGTCTGAAGACCGTAGGATAATTGACGCTCCTTCAATCGGAGTTCCTTCCTGAACAAAAGTCAGAACACACGGCACGAGATCAGGTAACCCAGCCGGTTTCGCCCGTTTTTCCGAACCGCAACCCGTTAAAAGAAACATGCAAACGAACAATACGGCAAAATTTTTGAATGTTATTTAAAAATTGTTCGCAAGTTCCTTATTTTTCAATGCGAAATTTTTGAGGAGTGCGGTTTTTAGAAGTTCCCTTATGTCAAACTGGCACTCGAACTTCGGGTTAAAATTGTCTTTTTAGAAATTCGCAAAGGTCTTTACGATATTTTTTGGGAACGGTATAATATTTGTTCATGCAATTTCAATGTTAAGGGTCAATTGAATATTGGGGTATGCTGAAACGATTTCACGGAAAAAACGCGCAGAAGTTGTATGCCCGGGGAATTGAAACCGCCAGACAACGATTGTCGGCGGTGCAGTTTGTCCGCAAAATCTTGCGAAGGGCGAGTTGTTCTTCTCGTTTCAAATAGCCCCGCTTGGCTCTTCACAACAAGACTGCCGCAAATCGAACAACAGTGAACTTGGAAATTTCAATTGGCAATCATATAATACTGCATTGTCCGGGAGAAGCACCAATGAGTTATGATATGAACAATGAGTTGGCTCATATTAACATCCGTGAATTGGAAAAGCAAGATAATGAGATTTTAGATCTTATTGCTCGAAACGGATGGAAATGTATTCGGGTTACTCAACTTGGCGACGAGAAAGTAAATTTGAAGTTGTATCTGGCAACTTCGTTCCGAAATATTTATCTGTTGATTCCCGGAATTGATCCGGGTGAAAAGCACAAAGACGCCGGACGTTTTTCCTACGAAGAATTGAGGCGTTTTTTCTCAGAAAAAGCACCGGAAGAAATCAAATTAAATTGCAGCCGTAACGATTATCGTCTTCGCCCCGCTATGGTTGTGCGCGAAATCTTTCGCACAAAAAAAACAAGACACTCGCAATGAAAAAAATTCGTAACTGTCTATTTTATTTTTCAAGTTTGCGCGCAAAGACGCAAAGAAATTCAAGGTTAGACAACTTCTAAAAACTCTTTTTTAACCACGAAAAACACAAAAAAACACGAAAGAATTTTTGTTATCACTTTTTTATGATAAATGATTGACAGCAATTGTATTTACAGTTACGTTTTTTGTTATCTTAATGGAAGATTGGTTACAATGTGTCGGACATAAAGCAAATGATAAAACCGATGGTGAAAATAGCGGCGTCGATGATTCCGTGACTGATCCAGACTCCCCAGATTGAGTCATTGCGTTTGTAAAGCCACGCCCAATACAAACCGCCCACCGCAACTCCCAGCGAACCGAGCCAGCAAAGCGGCGAAGCGTAACCAAAATACGTTCCAAGTAACAAAACATGGTGAGCCGTAAAACCGAGACTCGAAATGATTGCCGCAAGCAACCACGACATGCCGCGCCGCAACCGACCAAAAACAAACCAACGCCAATAATATTCTTCAAGACCGCTGTGAATCACAGAATAAAAAACGGCAAGAAGAAAAAACGCCTGCTTATTGTTCACTCCGAATCCTTGAATTTTGTTGCGAATTTCAAATCTTGCCGCAGAGTCAATGCCAAGTGCTGTGCCGGGAAAACTGAACAGAAAGTAAATCAAAAGCATTGCCAAAGACACCGCGATTCCGAAAATCACGCCTTCAAGGATTCCCCGATTTTGAAAACGCCGCACAAACCAGTGTTCGCGGCAAACAACACCAACCCAAAAAACCGGCAAAGCGAATTGAAGAATCTTGCCAACACTGTAAGCCAGTTTTTGTATTCCGCCCGGCGAACCGGCAAGAAGAACAAAATAAACAAACGTCAGGAAAAACGGAAAAATAATAGCAACAAGAAGAACAATTCCGTCCAATCGGGAAAACCATTTCATGCGTATACTCTTTTCACTTGAATATTCGGTTTTATTTTCCTTTTATGAAGTCATCAGGTAGGTTAATGCCGCTGTAATAAGAATTTTTACATACCTTTAACCTTGGCGTCATGCAAATTTTTTTGCGTGTTTTTTTTTGAAGTCATGGTGGATTTATTACGATTTGGTCTTGACGGTAACAGCCTTTATTGGTTACTCTTCCTACTCGGAGCGGTTACTATCTCCCCAACCTACTCGGAATCATTATTTTTGAAACCTTGTAGGATTTTTTATGTCAAGTTTACCGATTCCTTGTGTTCTTAACCATAGCAATTTCAACGAAATTGTTATGCTTTTTACTAACGATCCCACTTTCCGGTTTTCGGGAGTTCTGCCTGCTCCAACGATTGAGTCGGTGTTTCGCAAGTCCCACAGTATGTTTGGCGGTCAATTTTGGAACACCTCCACCGGTAACGGTCTCTTTTGTTTTTTAATGTTTCGCACAAAGGCACAAAGAACACGAAGGTTTTGATTCTAAACGGATCGATTTTCTTTGCGTCTTTTATATCATTATTCGCAACGAAAAATAAATAGACTTGTTTCATTATTGTCAACAGATTACACAGATTGAACAGATTTTTATAAAAAACGAATCTGTTCAATGGTCGAGTGCAAGCGAAATTAGCCCACCGGCGTGTGTAAAAATTGTGGTTAAAGGAAAAACTGATAGCATACACTGACGACACTTGTTTGTCACCACATGACCGGATTTCGCTCGCACTTGACCAACAACCTTACAACGTGCAACCCCATCGAAAAAAACCGCTGGCTCGCGGGAGAACCAAAAAAAAAGGCGTTGTATAACATTTATTATGAAAACTTTTCTGCATTCAAAGACGGAATTACAAATTGTTTGCAAAAAGTAAACTCCGATTATAAAAACGTCTTGAAAACTACATTAACTCTAAATTTTCATGTCACCGAAAATCAATACTTTATGGCAGGGTAGAGTATATTTTACACATATTTTTCGTATCATTTCTTAGAAAGTGCAGTTCAAATACAAACCACGATGAATAATTGTCAAAACACTGTCAATACCATAAACTGCAAGGAAAATCAACCACGAAATATCCTGCGTTTTCAAAATGAGAAAACAAAGTAAAATACGATGGTTTCTATGCAGACTTCCTGTATTTGTTTGTTGTATTGAATTTTTGGTAGGGCAGTGAATTGGTTACAAGATATTCGTCCATACCCGATACACGTGTTTGAAGTACGGTTTGGAGGTCACGTTGGTATAGATCAATATTGTCAACTGAACTTGCACGTAATCGTTTGAACCAAGGTAATAGATTAAAACGAGCCGCAAATTCAGAAGTCAAATTTCTTGTTGTCCAAAGTGATCTGATGATGATTCGTTGAAATAATTTAAACGTTTTCGGTGTACAATATGTTGTTACCACACGATGTAAAAAACGATTCCAGAGTAACGTTTTGGCAAGATTTTGTGATTTACCTTCACGGTAAAATAGTAAGGGTTGGTGAATGAGTTGAACCATTGATGTATTGAGATTTCCATTGACCGTACTTCTCAAAAATAACTCCAAATCTTCCGCAACATGATATTCGGGATCATATTGATTTTCAAGATACCATTGCCTGCGAACCATCATGGTTGGATGGAGCAACAAATGTTGATGTAACGCAACACCAAACGGCGAAATATTTGGACTTCCTTTTGTGTTACGGATTGCTTTAATTTTATTTTCATCATTGATTGTGCAGGCGGCGGAACAAACAATATTTATTTTTTGATCCGTAAAATACTGAATTTCTGTTTCAAGCCGGTTGGGAAACATAATATCATCGGCATCCATTCTTGCGATCATATCAAATTTTGATTCACGGATAAGTTGGTTTAAGCGATAAGCAAGCCGCCGGTTTTGTTTCCCCGCAATCACGCGAACACGCGGATCATCAATTGACAATGCAATTTCAAGTGACCGGTCTGTTGAACCATCGTCAACTAAAATTAATTCCCAATCCTGATACGTTTGTGCAAAAACAGAACGAATCGCATCAGGTAAAAACTTTGCCGTATTGTAGATTGGGATTCCTATTGATATTGACATGAGTTTCTCTTACATGAATCTCGTAACTGTTCATAAATTGAATCAATTCATGGTTTTTGAGAACATGAATTATTACGAAAATTATTTCGACTGAAAGAACCGGTTACATTGTTTTACGAATATTTTTATTTTTCGCATGGCTCTGTTTTCATCTTGCCGGATGGATCGGATACCGGATCGTAGTATTGGTACAAAAAAAAGGTAGGGGATACGAAGGAGAAAATTAGAATACACGACAATCCAAGAACTCCTTGCCACTGATGCGCCTAACCATGACGTAATACTTGTTCTTTTTTCTCCGGTTTTGAAAAAAAAGTTTTGTACACCGCGAAAATAGTATTGTAGTAACATAAAAAAGGAAATTTTAGGAGCAACTTCCATGATAAAGGAATCATTTTGATCTCCTGAAAAAGGAATTGATCCCAGAGTATCGGCAATATTTTTGTTTGGATAAAGTAATATTTTGAATATTGGATCAATAATTTGTTTTGGAGTTTCGGCTGGTATTTGGAAGGGCTGTGTCAGATCGAGATATTCTTTCACAAAGCCTTCGATTCCTTGTTGAAAATCTTTGATTCCCCAACGGATGAGATGTTCGCCGTTTTGTAACACCGCACGGACATTCCCGTTTTCATCACGTTCATAGCCGGATGTTGTACCATGATCTGCCGACGTAATGATTTCCAGTGCGTTAACTGGTACAAAATATGACATTTTCAAATATGAATTTTTTATATTCCATGACGAAGTTAATGGTGAAATAGAACTTACGATAAAATAATACGCAACAATTTTTGAATTTGGTTTGTACGATTTTACTGCTTTATAGAAGGCGTCCTGCATTTTACCTGTCCAACCTAGATCAACTAAAGCGGCTTGATTTTCGTCAAAAAAATGTTCTTGTTCCAGATATTGATAAAAGAGTTGCCGGTGTTCCTGTGATTTTTCTTCGATTTTTGAACGAATTTTGTCATCATCAATCATGAATTCCTTGATTTTATAAATAGTACGCTTATTTAAGATGCGATTGACTGATTTGATCTTTTTTCTCAGGTGAGGTGGCAAGAGATTTAATAATGCAACAGGATCAAGACGGAGCCGCCGACACATTGATTCAAGTGTGTCGTTATAATAATCGCCGATGATCCATCTTAAAAAATGTTCTTCATTCAGACGAAAAACGGACGCAAAATGTGAAACTTGTCGGGCACAATATAAGTACCGCAAGTCAAAATCATATTTTCGAACATTATTAATTAACTGGGCTATTTTCAACAGAATCTGACCGTCTCTTGCGAGAAAATAGAGACGTTTGAATCCGTCATTCTTTGCTTTCCGTAATACTTCTTCGACGAACCCGTAAAGAAGCGGTGCGGCAAGAGTCGCTCCGAGAATTTCGCGCTGATTGGCATTCGGATGGAGCAGACGGTACGAACGGGATGTTCCTGCACATAATTGATGAAATAATTGATTTTCGTGTAAATAACTCATTTCAATCGGATCGAGTTGTGAGGCAGTGAATTTTTCAACAAAAATTCCTTTTGATTTTGGTACGATGATGTCGGAATATTGTTGGTCGCCCAAATGATGTAATTGCTTGGGACGGATACATTCCTGAACGCAAACATAATCGAAAAGAGTTCCGGTATATTTTGTTTTTCCGATTTCACCGGACAAGTACAACGGAAGTTCTGCGATTCTAGTTGAAAATTTTCTTAATAATGTACGAATTATTTCTGCGGGCAAATACATATCGGAAACAAGAATAACGCGACATCCTTGATCGAGAAGATTGTGTATCCGATCCAGATTTTGGGGGATTGGAATGGCGTAATTGATTTCTGTTTCAATTTCAATATCACGGATATTTAATAGATTTTCGCGTGAAATATCTTTATGAAAATAGGAATAGAGTCGTTCGTAGATTTGATCGAGAGTTATTTCTTCGTTTTCATTTAATTTTCGTTCTTCTTTTTCGGCACGAACGCGGTACTCGAAAAAATCCTCGACGAGATCAATCGGCAACGAAGAGGAAAAGCGTGTTCGTAAGATTTCACGAACAATTGTAAAAATCCCTTTGGGTGTTGCCGTTTTGCGCATAATAATCGTATCGAATATGTCAAACGAAAAAACAGTATGTGAATCGAAATTCTTTTCCATTGGTGTAACACCAGTATACTTTTTACACTTTAAAATTCGCTTCCACGTGTTACGTTTAGGTGGTTAGGCTTGCTTTTCAAACGCCTGCTGCCTCAAGCCTCATTGCCTGCGTGAAGTCTAAAACCGAAAACTCAAGTACAAAGAGCATATCATACTGATGTATAACAATTATCTGATCCGCCAGCAGGATACTAATGTCACATTTATCCGGCTTTCCTTAAAATACTCTTATCTTTATTGAGACATAATTGTCGTTGTTGTTTCCACCATTCGATACTGCGTTGAAGTCCTTCTTCAAGAGTAACCTTTGGATGCCAGCCGACTTCTTGCATCATACGGGTAATACTGGGAACACAAAACGGACGGCGATAATCGGAATCAAAACTTCCCCATTCAATCTTTCCCTTAAAATCCATGATGTCGGCTATTTTTGTAACCATTTCACGTAACAGAACAGGAATGCCGGTTCCGATATTAACGATTCCAGTTACATCGCTTTCGAGCAAGGCAACTAAACCGTCGCCAAGATCTTGAACGTAAACCGCATCCTGATATTTCATACAGTGTCCGACTTTGATGTCTGCTCCGTCTAAAATATTATTGATGACAGAAGCGGTTAAACGGTACGGTTTGTCATACGGTCCGTAAGCGGGAAAAAGACGAGCCCAACTCAAACTGATCCCATAATGTTTGGCACAAGCACAAACAAGATCGCTTAAAGCGGCTTTACATTTTCCGTAAATCATTTCCGGTGATGTTTGCGTTACATACTCTGTACAATAATTCCCGTGTTCGGAATCATACTCGGCAACCGAACCGGCAAAAACCGCCCGTTTGCCGCCGGTTTCATGAAAAACTTCCAACAAATTCAGTGTTGCCATCGTCCACTGAATATTGATGGATGGATTATGATGATGGTTATTACCGAGAAACCATGCCAGATGAATTAATTGATCGGTTTGAATGGATTCGACGATTTCCTTTGTTTCCGCATGATTCATCAGATTGACTCGATGCAAAACAACTCCGTCGGTTGTGGGGATAGGATTCGAAGAATAAAAAGCGTGAACTTCATATCCAGCCGCAATCAACGGAGCGATGGTATGCCGTCCTACCTGACCGGATGCACCTGTTAAAATAATACGTTTCATAAATAATCAGTAAAAATAATAGTTGGAGGTACTAAATCTTAAATGGAACCTTCGTGAAGGAACCTTCGTGAACAAATTTTTCGTAATGCGGCAACGCCGCAAAATATCATAGCGTAGGGGCAATCGCCCTACGTTACGGTTGATCACAAATACACTTTCGCCTCAACGGGGCAATCATATTATAACGTACGATAATGATATGATTGGGGTGTTAGCACGACAAGGTTTGGGGCAATAATCATACGTAGGGCGATTGCCCTACGCTATGGTATTAAACCCCGTTGGGGTGGGTAAATTATTTGTGAACGGTTGCTTAAATTGAATCTTCGTGAACAGTTATGTATTTTTGTGTCATTGCCACGCTAGCGGCAACATTATTGTTGCCGATATTATGTTCTTAAACTTCTTTCCGGTGGTTATCACTGCCGGTTATTCATTATAAAATCGCTACGCGGTATCGTACTGATACGCAACTTTTTCCGACATGATAACCTGTTCTTGTTACATTGTAAAATGTCCCTAAACTCTTACCAAAATAGATTGTTACATCAATTTTAATTCTTCTGCGGCGTTCAAACCGGAAACAAGTGCCTGATCTGTCCAATAATATTTCCATTCACCAAAACGTCCCGCAGAAAGGATGTCAATTGATTTCAAATATTTTTGTATCTTATCCGCACGGGAACGAGTATCGGGATAATGGATAACGTTACCATAAGGAAGAAGGCGGACATCTACAAATAACGGTTCATTTTTTGATGCCAACTTCATTTTTTCCAAAGCATAAAGGGCGTTGTTGATATAATAATCTTCACTTAGAAATTTTTCTTTTCCCGGATGAAGATAACATTCCATTTGAATGGCACCGCAATTTTTTGGAACATTATTGGGTGATTTGAGACCGGATGAATAAATTCTTGCAGCAAGAATATCTTCATCATAAATGTACCACCAAAGATATTTCATTATATCCGGTCGTTTAAATCCCATCGAAACAATAACGACCTGCGTTGCTGCAAGTTGTTTCGCTGTATCTTTCATTTCTGTTGGAATATCTTTAATTTGTTGTACAATTTTTGTAAGCGGAAGTGTACT
This sequence comes from Planctomycetaceae bacterium, assembly GCA_031274385.1. GTDB lineage: Bacteria > Planctomycetota > Planctomycetia > Pirellulales > Thermoguttaceae > WRKP01. The sequence goes on from JAISQH010000459.1 coordinate 9,227, forward strand.
GATTAAATGGTCATACGTTACCGAAGTCCCATCAGTAAAAAAAATCATCTTTTTCTTTACATCAATGAGTTCCGAGCATTTTGAAAATACAATTCTGGCATTTTTTCGTAATGGATCGAGAAACCGGATAAAACCGCCGGTTTTCGGATACAACATCGCATCAGCATAATAAACGTTTTTTGTTTCCGAAGAAAACGCTCCATACAACACTTCTTCTTCGGAAGGACGATACATACGATAACCAACCCAATCAGTACCGAGAACGGATGCTTCTTCACGCCAATATTTGCGCGTGTAACGTTCGGGAAATTCCGTAGCAATATAATCTCCAAATTGAATATGAAGCCATTGTTGAAACGTTTCAACATTTTCCTGAAGCGGCGGTCGTTTGAAAAAACCGGAAATCGCTTTGATTCGTTCTTCAATAGGCAGCGCATGTAAATTGTTCTGAACGGGATGGCGAATCCAAAATTCTTGTGCAAAATTCCAAGCGTCGGGCGGGTGGGAAAAATGTTCCGTTTTTTGAAAAAAAGGAATGGCTCTTTCTTCTTTGGCAAAAGAAAAATGGACGGCATTATCGAAACAAAATCCTTGAATATTAAAACTGTCACAAAGTCCGCCAACGGTTTCGCGAGCCTCGTAAATAGTCGCATTGTGTCCCAGACCGTAACTTGCGGCAAGACCGGCAATACCTGAACCTAAAATTATAACGTTATTCATGATAAAAATATTGGGATTTTAAAACGGAAGGCACGGAATTTTCTACGTTTTCTGTGTTTTCCATGTTTATTCAGTGTGTTCCGTGTTAAAAAAATTTAGAAACAATCAGGAAAATTAAGCAACTTTTTTATCGGCTATTTCGTCAACATGTAAAATCGCTGTTTTTTTTCGGAACAATTATATTGTTCCTGTAAGTTCTTTAGCTCGGCAGCAAGTTTGGAAACCTGCTCACGCAAGGCATCACTCTCTTTACGTTGCTGTTCGAGAAGATGTGCTTGATAGGATTGAACACCATTGATACGCTGTTCCACATGGTCAATCCGCATGATCTGCGATCTTCCGACAAGATTAAAACAACGTTCTATAAATGATCTGAAAGGGCGTAGTATTCGTTTAAGAAACAGTTTAATCTTTGTCTTCATCATTACTTTCATAGTAACACTCGCAATTGGTATTGGTTCGGAGATATGTAAAATCTTTTGAAGTACTTGTTTTGTGTATTGATAAGCCTGTGGATGTATTCTTGCAAAGTCACAACTTTCATCTGCAAAATAGGCATAAATTTCTTCTGCACTCGGTACAATGGCTTGTTCGACACGATGTAATTCCGTTGGAAATTTCGAAGCAATTATAGAATATTCATTATGGATAAAAAGTGCTTGTGTGTACAGAAAAGTGAACTTAAATTTTTCATAACATTGTGTGTCGATCAATCTTTTTTTTATTTGATCTAACATTGGCACGATATCCAAATGGACAGTAGATTCAGAACGAGTTGTTGAGGTTGGTCTAGGTCGCCACATATAAAGAACATCTGGTATACGAATGAATTTTCCACCGATTCTTTGTGCTTCCCACACAAACCATACATCTTCGCAAAACATGTTTTCGTGAAAATACAAATTATTAGAAAGAAGATATTCGGTTCTCCATAAACGATCCCAAACTAACGTATAACAGGTAAAAATACGATATCCTTCATTGGAATCCATATCAAAACAAGGTTCATGAGCTTTGGCAGCATAATATGGTGATGTTATATTTTGAGCAGTATAATAATCGAAAAAAACAACATCAGAATTTGTTCGTTCTGCTTCTTCAACAGTTCGTTCGCATAATATAGGCGAAACAATATCATCGCAATCTACAAATTGTACATATTTTCCCCTAATATAAGGATAAGCTGCATTGCGACCTCCTCCCGACCTGCGATTGTCGTTTAAGGTGATAACTTTAAATCTTGAATCACGTGCGGCATATTCCTCAAGAATTTTTCCAGAATTATCAGGTGAACCATTGTTAACACAAATCACTTCAATATTTTTCAATGTTTGAATCGCAATAGAATCAAGACATTCACGAAGGCAATCCGGTTCAACCTTGTATACAGGTACAATAAATGACACGATCGGTTTTTCAAAATTATTATTTTGCTGTAATTTTTCTATTTTAACTATGATATGTGGGAAAATATATTGCATATACCAATTCAATATTTTTTTAGCATGCGGATGTATAGACGATGAAAAATGAAACATAAATTCTACATCATTATTTGAGGTTTCATCATGGCAAATGGACAAGAGCTTTCGTAAAGTACAATCGAATTTATTGTCTTTATTTTTTGATAATATCTTCTCATAAACATTAAAGACCATCCGCCATTTATAATTGAGAAAATCGTTTTGCCAGATGGAATAAATATCTTTCTCTTGAAGGTGTTGCTGTATTTTTTTGATGGTATTCCAACAATCAAGTAAACCAACAATATTAGTATTGGATACACCTGTACTTCGATTGCGCCACTTATAAAGTATTTCATGAAGAGCAACAGTTTTTTTTGCAACCGTTAATACTTGCCAACAAAACAGGTGGTCATCGAAATATTGATCTGCGAATTGTATATTATTTTTACGCAAGAAATCTGTTTTGATAACTTTATTCCATTGAGCATTAAAATGAAAAAGAGTTGAATAAATTCTTTTTTGTGTATCAATTTCAATACAGCCGTCTTGAGGAAGAGCCCAATGATAATCCCAATTCCATTCAGAAGCATCTGGATAAAATACAACAACATCTGCATTATACTCCTCGGCTCGATAAAAAGATTTTGCACATAAATCTGGGTAGAGCCAGTCATCGGAATCGGCAAAAAAAACATACTTACCTTGTACATATTTAAGACCTTCATTTCGCCCGCCGCCGTGACCTACATTTTCTCGGAGGGTGATAATGCGTAAACGGTTGTCTTTTACCGTATATTCTACCAATAATTCACCAGTACAATCATGTGAACCATTATTGACAGCAATAATCTCAATCTCCTGTAATGTTTGTGCCAAAACCGAATCCATACAAGAACGAAATTCGTTTAAATAACTTTCAACATTATAACACGGTATTACAATGGATACTTTCGGTGTTTTCAAAGAGATTGGTTGTATGTTGGTTTGCATTGTTAAATTATTAGAGTTAGAATTATTGGCGGAATTAATATTCTTGTAAACGTTTTTGAGTTTACAAACCTGTGAGAGTTTAATATATTTTTTCTGTAATTCCATGATAAGCTTCTTTGAATCTTCCTTTTTATTTTTTATACTTACCATCTGCACATTCCAAGTATTTTCAATAAAAAAACTTGATTTTTGATGTTTTTTGAAATATGGAAAAACAAGGGAATTTTTGTTTAAAATTCTTGGAAAGTGCAGTTACCAGGTCTTTTTGAGTATTCACTAAGTCTTGTCGAAGGTGGCAAAGTACCTTGTCCTTTTCAGCAATCTGAGAAGTGAAATGATTATGTTGTGACTGTAATAAATTATTTTTTTCTTCAAATTGTTCTTTCAATAAAAAGACACTGATTTCCAGTGCCTCATCTACTGTCACTTCTGCAGGAGCATTTTCTGGATACTTTGATAAATCTGTTTCTTCAAATAGAGTTTCACGTCCCAAAAATTTTTGAGCAACTTTGTTATTCGATTCATAAAATTTTTCTCTGACAAATTTAACTTGTTTTTGAGAAAATACATAATCTTTTCCTTTGTAATGTTTCTCTAATAGAGAAACAATACTTCCTCGAATTTCAGAAGTAAAAGGTACGTATTTATTAAATCTAAACAGAAAATTGGCGGCTTTGGCATTGATTGAAACATTTTGATCTTCAATACGTTTCATACCATCAAGACTAAAGCCGACACAGTCAGCAAAATCTTCAATGAGATCATTTCGAACCAAGGATTTCTTTTCAAACAATCGTACAGAAAAACAGTCTTTGTGGAAAAATTCATTCCATGTCGATAATATATTATCATAATCGTACCATTCTTGTTCATAATCTTCTGCTGAGGTAATAGGAGGCAGGTCAGCTCCTATTCTTAAAAGAGTATTCAAAGAACTAGAAATGGCATCTTCTTGTTTTCTAAGATAAACAATGATTGAAAAAGAATCAAAAAAAGGTTCTAACAATTGTTTTATATTTTTAACATCACAATATGATGCCAACATTTCTGCCGAAAAAATAACTGTATGAATATTTGATGTTAGAGAAGATAGAGATTGATTAAATTGCTCTTTAATAAATTCTTGGATTACTAATTCATCATCAGACTGTCTTTGGTTCATCCAGACTCGTATATATTTATCTTGTTGATTTGGTACTAAACATAAATATAACAAAAAAATATGATTATTATCTATACCCAATAGACGTTTTTCTCCATTTACATCGGTCATGGAAAAAATACCGTGCGCAAAGTGAAACCCTTGTTTTTGAAGTTCTTCTCGGTTAGCTCCGAGCGTTTCCTGAATAGTTGTTGTACCAGTTTTGGGGGTTCCGATGTGGAGAATGGCTTTCATGGCGGTAAATAAAAAATGAGTTGGAAAAATGAGTTTGGATCAGGCGGCTTTTTCGGATTCAGTTACGGAATTCGTTTCAATATCCTCAAGTTCTTCGTGGAGTTTCAAAATAGCCCGAAGTTCGTCGATTTCGTATTGGAGGCGTTCGTGTTTGGCTCCCGCTTCAACACCGTTCTCCCAAAGCCGATCAATAAACGAACGCTTTTGCCATTCAAATAACTTGTTCAATTCTTGCTTGTGCCATTCGAAGATGCCGTATAATTGTTGATCCTTTTGAGATTGTATTCCCGCTTGAACCTGCGGTTGCACTTGAGCGTGAATCCGTGCATTGATTTCCGCTACGATTTCCGGCTGGTAAAGCAGAAAATTTCTGATTCTCGTCCACCGAACCAATTGCCGTATCATAAACTTGGCTGGTCCGAAAAGGATTGTTTTGACAATTCGTTTGAAAAACAAAAACATTGGTAAAATTCTCCTGATTTGTAAAGGGAACTTCTCAAAAACCTCTTCTCATCTTTTTTCACAGAACAAAATGGTAGGCAACCTCTCTCCGAGAGGTTGCGCTGCCTCTCGGAGAGAGGCAGCCTACCTTGTTGTTCCAAATCAATTAGTATGAAATAAGAGATAAAAAGCGGGTTTTTAGAAGTTGCCTAAAGGTAAAAAACTTTGAGTTAAATTGCAAAATGATAATTGTCCGGTATGGTTGACAGTACGGAAATGTTCAAACCGGTGAAATCGTTATCCAATAAAGGATGGTTGCGGTCACGTAGCGAAATTTCTGTCGGTTCCAATTTCCACGAAATCGCTAATCGCGGATCGTTGTACCGCAATCCGCCTTCCTGTTCCGATGAATAAAATTCCGTTACAAAATACATAAACTCGACATCGTCCGTCAACGTTTGGAAACCGTGCGCAAATCCTTCAGGAATGTAAAGCATCCGGTCATTCGAGTCCGTTAGTTCGACTCCGATATGTTGCAAAAATGTCGGCGAATCCTTACGGATATCGACAATCACATCATAGACCGCACCGCGGACACACCGTACAATTTTTACTTCCGCCTTCGGCGGTTTTTGAAAGTGCATTCCGCGAATCGTTCCCTTCAACTGCGTGACGGAAGCGTTCACATTAACAATATGTTTTGTCCATTCAATTTGCGAAATCTCCTTTTCGCAAAATAATCTCGTGAACCGACCACGCGCATCGCCGCGCGGAGTCAATTCAATCATGTACGATCCCGGAAGTGAAAGCGGTTTAAAATTCATGGTTTGTTTTTTGAAATAGTTGAATTAGTTTAATTTATTATAATTTACTGAACAATTACTTTGTCCAGCAATGTCCCGCCTTTTGAGCATTTTCAATAAACGTTTCTAATTGTTGCGCAGAAATAATATTTCCCGTTTCGTAAAACGTTTTGTACCATTCAATCGTTTTGACAATTCCCTGTTCGATTTCCCATGTCGGAGTCCAATGTAAGTACCGTTTTGCCTTGCTGCAATCGAGCATCAGGTTCGACGCTTCATGAAGAGCCGAATCCGGTACAAGATCAACGTTAATCCGTTCCCAGCAGGAACGGGCAATTTCCGTTACTTTTTTCACTGTCCTGTTTCCCTCTGTTCCGGGACCGAAATTCCATGCGTCGGCAAACGTCTTTTTATTTTCGAGCAAATATTGTCCGAGTAGTAGGTAACCGGAAAGCGGTTCCAAAACGTGTTGCCAAGGGCGTGTTGCGCCGGGCATACGGATTTTTGTTGTTTCATTTTTTGCTGCGGCACGAATAAGGTCTGGAATCAAACGGTCAGCAGCCCAATCGCCGCCGCCAATCACGTTACCCGCCCGGCAAGTCGCAATCAGCATCTCACTCGGATAAGAGTTACGAAAACTTGCTGTCATGATTTCACAACACGCTTTCGACGAACTATAAGGATCATAACCGCCAAGCCGGTCATTCTCCCGGTATCCCCAAACCCATTCCTTATTTTCATAACATTTATCCGTCGTAATCATCACAACAGCTTGAATTCCGCCAATGTTCCGACATGCTTCCAATAAATTCAACGAACCAAGTACATTTGTTCGATACGTTCCGATCGGGTCTTGATAAGAACGCCGTACAAGCGGTTGAGCCGCGAAATGAAAAACGATTTCAGGTTGAGTGTTACGTAAAACAGCCTCAACGGATTTGTAATCACCAATGTCGCCGCGTTCATCCCGAACACCACTTCTCAGCAAACTAAAATGAAACGGTTCACTCGGTTGTGATAACGAAAAACCTGTCACTTTAGCACCAAGTTTTTCAAGCCACAAGGACATCCACGATCCTTTAAAACCAGTGTGTCCGGTTAAAAGAACGTTTTTGTTGTGATAAATGTTATGAAAAAGCGGTCGCATTGTTTGTAATTTTAAGTTATTGTGCGTAGGTTTGTGAACAATTATGCGGCACGGCGAATACGGAGAATAGCGGCATCATCCCAGATTTTCCAAGGAGCCTCGCCCGACTTCCAAAGTTCGTCAAGATAAATTTTGTCACGTAATGTATCCATACATTGCCAAAACCCATCATGCCGGAAAGCCATCAGTTGACCGTCACGAGCCACGTTTTCCAGTGCGTTTTTCTCCAACGAATCCGAGTCATTCGAGAGATAATCGAAAATACCCGTTTCAAAAACAATGAATCCGCCGTTGATCCAGCCTTCACCGGTTTGAGGTTTTTCCGAAAAAGAAATGACCTGATCACCGTCAAATTCGATTTCACCAAATCGGGAAGGCGGACGTACTGCGGTCATGGTTGCAAGTTTGCCATGCGATTTGTGAAACTTCAAAAGAGCATTGATGTTCACATTGGCAACACCGTCACCATAAGTTACAATAAACGGTCCCGAATCTGCCAGCCAGTTTTTCATCCGGAATATTCTGCCGCCAGTCATTGTGTTCGGTCCCGTTGCAATCAAATGGACTTTCCAATGTTCCGTCGGAACGGTGTAATCAGAAATATGTCCCGTCGAAAGATCAACCGCAATACTGCCGTCAATCATTCGATAATTGGAAAAATAAGTTTTGATCACTTCACCCTTGTAACCGGTTGCAACAAAAAAATCTTCCAACCCGAAACAAGAAAAGTATTTCATAATATGCCAAAGGATCGGGCGGTCTCCAACCGTGACCATTGGTTTCGGTTTCAAATCCGTCTCTTCGGAAAGACGAGTTCCAAGTCCACCAGCCAAAAGAGCAACTTTTGTCATTTTAAGATTCCTTTCTTATTGTACAAAATTAAATTTATTGTCAAAATAATTAAATTTTTCGTAACCGTTCATATCGATTTTATTTTTACATGCTCCGTACAATTAAGCGGCGTCCGATTGTTGATTGATCGAAGCAGCCGAATGATTGGACTGTAAATGTTGCTGATGATAGGCAGCAGCAACTTCGTTAATGGGAGCGTCCATAAGGAGGTGACCATGATCCAGAAACAAACCACGCTGGCACATCCTCTGAACACTCGGCATACTATGACTCACAAAAAGAAGAGTCCGCCCCTCATTTTTGAGTAATTGTTCCATTTTATTCATACATTTTTGTTGAAAAAAATGATCGCCCACAGCAAGCACTTCATCCAAAATAACTATTTCAGCAAGGAAATGAGCCGCAATGGAAAAAGCCAACCGGATTTTCATACCGGACGAATAACGTTTAATAGGTGTATCAATAAATTCACCAATCTCGGAAAACTCGACAATCTCATCAAAATATCTCTTGATCTCATGGCGTTTCATTCCAAGAATTCCGCCGTTCAAATAAATATTGTCACGCCCGGACTGTTCAGGATGAAAACCAGTTCCCACTTCCAAAAGCGATGAAATCCGTCCGCGCATTCGAATCAGTCCTTTTTCCGGTGTTACAATACGTGACAAAATTTTCAAAAGTGTTGATTTTCCGGCACCGTTACGCCCAATAATCCCAACCGATTCACCACGACAAATTTCAAAAGAAACATCATCCAGTGCCAAAAAACGACCGTTGCCCGGCTTACCACCCCCCTGACCATTCATCTCCAACAACGTATTCGGATCCTCGCGTTTCCAAAGACGCGCCCAGAATGATTGTAAATCTTTCTGGAGAGTACCATGCCCCAGTTGACCAATCCGGTACATTTTTGAAACATGTTCGACTTGAATAACAATATCTTTCATGAAAAAAATTCTTTAATAAATTGTAAATTATAAATTAAATTGAAGCCAGTAATATTAAATCGTATCAATAAACCTTTTTTCTGTGTAAGAAAAAGACATGATTCCCAAAAGAAGCAGAACAACCGTGACAACAATTCCCGTAACAATCTGATCGGGATAAATCGTCCCTTGTCCCGTCAACATAAAACGGAATAACTCAATTGCAGGAATAACAGGATTAAAGTACAAATAATAAAGAATCTCTTTGGGAATTGCGGAAACGGGATGAATAACAGAGGATGTGAACATCCCGATTTGTATAATAAAAGGTAACGTTAATGATAAATCTTTGTATTTATAAGTTAATGAATTGAAAAGTAAGCCAAATCCTAATGCCAAAACCGCAAGATAGAAAATAATGATCGGGGATAAAAGTAACCACCACGTCGGACGTACTTGTGCGCCTTGAAAACAAAGTACCGTATAAACGATGGCTAAAAAAATCAATTCCAAAGTAAGTTTCATCAGATTACTCAACAATTGCGAAATCGGAATAATCAATCTCGGAAAATAAACTTTTTCAAACATCGAACCATTAGACGCAAACAAATTGGCAATCTGATTCAATGAATTGGAAAAATAGAACCAAAGTGTTAATCCCGACAGAAAAAATAACATGAGCGGCGTACCGCCATCCATCGGTACTTTCAAAATGAATCCAAAAAAAATAACAAAAACTCCGCTCGTGATCACCGGTTGGAGAAGCCACCAAAGCGGTCCTAAAATCGTTTGCTTGTAATAAACCACAAAATCCCGGTACACAAGCAAACCAAGTAGGTTTTTGTATCGAAAAAATTCATTCCATTTCAAAGGCGACAAAAATTTGGGAGGAGTAATCTCAATATCCCAAGGCAAATGATTGTCCGGTATCGCCGAATTTTTTTGTGTATTGGTCGTGTTCATTGTCTGTTTATTTTGTTTCAAATAGAATGTGAATCTTTTTCAATGAAAATTTTTATATTACGCAACATATTTTTCCGGATCAGTTCTCACTGTTGTTCTGTTTAAACTGTTGTTTTCCTGAAACGGTAAAACTGCCTGCGGGTTATCAATCGTTCCGGCTTCAAGGTATTGTCCGATGGAATTTTCGCAAAATTGCGATAATTTTAACGTTAATTCCAATAATTCATTACGTGAATTGTTCTGATGGTCAAAAAATAACCGCAACATTCCAAGGCGTTTATCGGAAACAACAAGAGGAATCGAACAACTCATCAGCCAATCTTCATTACCATGAAATGCTTTCGTCATATTTTCCCATTCTCCGAAAAAATCCTCGTTTTTATACGGAATACTGATGTCCAGCTGGACGTTGCGGCATGAATCATTGTGTAGATTTGTTGTAAGATGATTCCATATCTCTCGCCATGGTCCCTTACCGTGGATATGATAAATTTCCCCTTTTTTCTGCATGTATTTTCGTTTGTTAAACACCTTACGAAAACGTCCTTTGATACGCCCCAATAAAATAAACAATTCACGCCGCCCAAACAAATCAGCAACAAATGCAGCAACTAAAACAAGAATAGATATTGTTAAAGGAATTGAATCGTTTCGAAAATAAGATCCGGCAACTGCAGCAAGACAACCCGGTACAATTAATAAACTCAATATAAAAAGTACCACATAATCAGACATAAATTTTGATGACAATAAATATTGAATATGTCCCCGATCCGGTGAAAAAATAGTTCTTCCCGAAT
>JAISQH010000509.1 GCA_031274385.1 Planctomycetaceae bacterium
GACCAACTAAAAATTGTACAGATTCACCCCATGGCGCGGCATTGGAACAATGATAGTCTAACCCCTGAATACCGTCCCAAGCAGCGGTTTGTTCCATAAAAGGAAGCAAAATCGCATCCGGCGACCATTGATAATGTAACCCTCCACCTGTTGTTCTGATATTTCCGGTTTGACGTCCAGCCGGAAAAGCATCGTTGATGTCATGGTAGTTGTGTAACGCAATGCCAATTTGTTTGAAATTATTGGAACATTGCATTCGCCGTGCCGCTTCACGCGCCGCCTGAACAGCTGGTAACAGAAGTGCGATTAACACGCCGATAATCGCAATCACCACAAGAAGTTCGACCAACGTAAAGCCGAACAAAAAGTTACGAATAAGAGGAGGTGATTTTGCAGAGTAACGTTTGAAGAATAAACACTCTCCACTATCAACTTTAAAATCTCCAATATAGATTGCCCCCCCCCCCCGTCTTTGCCCAGTTTAACATTTGGTTTTTCATCGTAAGGTTCCTTTTTGCAAATTCGTTGAAATTGTAACTTTGACATTGTGCAACTCACACAACGCAAGTCACAAATTAAGATAGCCGGTAGAATACACGAAACAGAATCAGATGTCAATATAGATTCTTTGAAAAAATTTAAAAAATTTTTAAAAATAATATTTACGTTGTATTATCCGAAAGGATTGATTTTTTTCATACGCTCGCATAACTCGTCGGGGGCAAGCCCCCGTCGCTAACGTTGTACGGATAGATGCATTTCCTTCCTACAATGAAAGAACTTGGTAGTAGGAAGTTTTTTGGGTTGTATTTTAACGTAATTTGTGTATACTGGGCGGGAAAGTCAATCAGTAATAAAGTTGACACGACTTCTAATAACAGTCAGGTAACTTGATTCGTTTTCGTTTTAACTATTGTGTCTTCCAAACATTCAACCGTCAAAATTTTATTTTTCGCCCGCCATGACGCATGAATTGATTTTGACCTCTGTTTCTCAAGGTTTGGAGCCGAATGAGGATGGATATTGTATCGTGGCGGAAGATCAGAACATTCCGCGGCAAGTTACCAAACGCCTCGAAACTCTCAGCGATTATCAACATCTTTTTCCGCCCGGCTCTGAAGAATCCCGATTCCACCCGGTTGTTTATTCGCATTTGATTTTCCCATGTCACCAAACAATCTGGCACACCTTGTCTCGAATCGCGGATGCGGGAATGGATTACCGTTATAAACCCAATCAGTTGGCACACCATATTGTGTTGACCGAAAACGAACTCGTTCCCGAAGGTTCCGCCTGGCTTTTGTCATTGCCGGGATTTCACCTCACCGAATGGCTGACTCCTTCTGTTCGTTTCAAAATCGGAAGACCCATTCCGTCCCTGACAATATCGCCAACCCTGACACGTTATCAACGAATCGCGCGGGAACGCCGTTGGACTGACCCGCGTAAAATGGCGTTAATTGTTTCCGGTGTTGACGATTCGGACTCGTATCAAGTTCAAAGCGAAACGATGAATCGCTCCGATTCGCCCTGCCCGCTCTGGCAGGAATTGACCGGCGATGCCGGTTGGGCTGGCATTCTGGCTGACACCGTCCGAACAGGTCAGCAAGCCCTTCTTTTGTTTCGACCGGGTTTGAATATCTTGCCGCTCTTCTTTGAAGCCATTGCCATTTTGCCGCCGGAGTTACGCTGGAAAGGAACCTTTTCCACTTATTATTTCAAGGATTTGCCGGAACATATCGCGTGTCAGTGGAAAGCCGTTCCGGTTGATTCGCCGATGGCGGAACATCTGATTCAGAAAAACAGCGATCAATTGATACTCGATTTAACCCGACCACTGGGAATTATTCCGCCCGGTGCTTATGTTGAGTTCGCGCGAACCGGATCAGATGAGATGTTGCCGAAAAATGAAATCCCGGAAAATCTCTTTCACGCCAATGTTTCAACCGAACTTCCTGTTTTTGATGAAAAACCATCTCAACCCGCAACTCAACCGGTCAATCCGTTAGCCGACCAACCGGTTAATCCCGAATACTTTGCCCAACCGCTGAAACCGAATGAAATGCCTCCAAACCATTCCGACCATTCCGGTATTCAGCCGCCTGTTGCCGCGATGGAAACGTTTCGGATTCAAACTCTGCCTCCCAAACAGCAAAATCTGTTCGGTTCGGTTCTGAATATGAAATCGCGCGGGCAGTTTTATCTTCTGTACGGTGTAACGCTTTTACTTCTTTTTGTTCTTTTATTGCTTGTCTTTGATCAGGTGGCGGATTGGGGGTTGATCCGCCGGTTTCAGGGAAACAAGCCCAAAGCAGTTTCCGTCAACACGAAAAAAAAAGAAACCGCGAAAGAAGATGAAAAGAAAACCGTTCAGGATAAACCCGATGCCGTAACAATAGATGAAGAAAAGAAAATTAAAGAAAAAGAAAAACAAAAAGAAGAACAAGAACAAAACCGGATCAACGCCGAACAAAACCGAAAAAAACAACTTCAGGATCAGGCAATCGTTTTTCGTGCCGAAATTGAAAAACGAAAGCAGCAAATTTTAACGGAATTGAATGAATTTCTTTTGGAACAATTATTTCCTGTTTCATTACCGATGCCGGTTCCTCAATTTCGGGAAGATCATGTTGAACCGCCGGAACCGAAATTGTTTCATGAATTGGCGGGTTTGTATCCGTTTGGTTTGACTCTTGAATTGCAATATGTACCGTTATTGGAGATTCCGAATGTTCGGGTTGAAACCCGCAAACTGGCGTTTTTTCGGAATATTGACGCGAAGGATTCGGAAGAAAATTCCGATTCGTCTTTGGATCAATCGGATTCCGAATTACGTGTTCCTGTTACGGATCGGTTTGAATGGTCTGTTACGGCAATTGACACGGTGACGTCTCAGGAAACGCCTGTCTTTGACTTAAAGTTGACCGAACAGGGACTTTTCATTCATTGGCGACTCGAAGGAATGGACGCCCAGCATCTTTACGATACATTTGCCGCTTCATTTGGTTTCCTTCGCGTTTTTGCCGAAGGGGAACAAGACATGTCGAAAATAAAGAGTATTCCGCTTTTTGAACCGAAAATTCAGAAACCGCTCTTTCTTGCCGAACATTTTATTGATCCGAAAAATCAGGAATATTCGGTTGAGATGCCGTTTGCGGCAGAGCCTTGGCGTTCCTTTTTCGGAACAACAAAGGTTCCGTTTGCATTCCGTCTTGATGTAACAATCAATCCTGACACACCGGAGGGAATTGAAAAGATTGATATTCAGGAATCGAAGTTATCCTCTGAGTTTTTTGTCGGGTTCCAGACGGAGGTTCAATCGAAAAAAACGCTCGCATCCGGTGCCGCCAATACCGGTGTTGCCAACACCGGTTCTGATACCTATTTACCGGTTGTTATTTCTTTCGAGGGGGCGGTTGAGCCGGAACGGGTTGTTTGGCATGACCGTTCAAATCATCAAACGGAGATTCTGAAAAAAGAATCGGAAACAAACCGTGCCAATCTTGAAACAATGAAAAAAGACCTCGACAACATTAAAAAGGAAATTCTGAATGTTGGCGTGGCGGCAACTTCGGAACAACGGAAAAAACGGAATCTTTTAGTTTCGGAAATAGAAGTTCTGGAAAACAGAAACAAAGAGATTACAGATATTTTGAACAAAATTCCGTTGGCTCATGAAAAAATTGTTCAAAACAAACAACTTCGGTTTAATTATTCGGTTTATCTTATTCCTGTGCGTGATGAAACAACGGAGACAACCAATCCGCCAAACCGTCAGGAAGAATCGTTACTTATTATGAAAACCGAACTGCCGCCGGAATCTGATAACAAAAATTGACTGTTGCCTACCTTGCCTGTTGGAAACTCCCAAAACGGAACAGTAAAAAACAAAAACGAAAATTTTGTCAAAAAAAATTAAAATTAAAATAGAAATTTACAATTGTTTTGGTTTTGAACTAAAACAACTCCGAAGGAGTTTAAGTTGGATAACCCCGTGCAAGCTTGCGCTGCACGAGGTAAATAAAATCCCGAACTTACCGGATAACAGTCTCTTTTGTTTTTTAATGTTTCGCACAAAGGCGCAAAGAACACGAAGGTTTTGATTCTAAACGGATTGATTTTCTTTGCGTCTTTTATGTCTTT
>JAISQH010000556.1 GCA_031274385.1 Planctomycetaceae bacterium
CAATAAAAAGGGATTAACTTTGTCACAGTAACCACAAACATCAAAATTGAACTCCTTCGGAGTTCCGGTCAGTTCGTGATAACTTACCCCGTGCTGCGCTCCGCTTGCACGGGGTTATCAAAATTAAACTCCTACGGAGTTGTTTTTTGTATCGTTGCTCGCACGCTTGAAAAAACAAAATAGACAGTTACGGCGAAGGTTATTGAAATCAATTTTCGTAGGGCGTTGCCCTACGCTAGGATATGTTACCCTTTCAGGGTATTTTGATAAAATAAATCCACAATGGGAACACTCCACAAAATCCGAAATTATCAGAAAAATTCAAGTGGGATGAATAGAACCGGTTATCGTACAAAAGGACTCATCCGATTTTTCCTTGAGTTTTCAAAAAGGCGATGACTTCTTCGGCGAGTTGTTGGGCGGTTTTTGTTCCGCCGTCAAGCGTCAACTCCGGTTGGAGCGGAACCTCATACGGATCGTCAATTCCGGTAAAACCCTTCAATTCACCGGCACGGGCTTTTTTGTACAACCCCTTCGGATCACGCTGTTCGCAAATTTCAATAGGCGTATCAACAAAAATTTCAATAAAATCGCCCGCCGCCAACGATTTTCGTACACGATCCCGGTCAACCCGGTACGGACTGATAAATGCCGTAACCGCAATAAGTCCGGCTTCCGAAAACAACTTGGCAACCGCCCCAATACGGCGAATATTTTCTTCACGGTCTTGAGCAGAAAAACCAAGCCCAAAACGCTTGGCAAATTCCTCACCGTGAACCTCCTTTAACATTCCCGGACCGGCATTGAGACCATGCCGGACGTTGTCGCCGTCCAGCACAAAACTATGCTTTCCCGATTTGTGCAGTAAATGATCAACCAAATTGGCAATCGTACTCTTACCACACGCACTCAGTCCGGTAAACCAAATCACACAACCTTTGTTGCCGTTAAGTGTTTCACGCTCCTGCCGTGTTACAGCATGGTCGTGCCAATGAACTTCTACATTAGACATTTTTTTTAAGGGGTTAGAAAGTTGAAAGTTAGAAAGTTAGAAAGTTAAAAATAAGTACGGAATACAATAGATTTATATTCGATAATTGTCACTAATACCAAGTTCTCTCATTTCTATTGCGTCATTTTTATTCGGGGGAATAATTTACAGGAAGTTGATGGAAGGTAAGGGAAGAATATTGTCAACAGATTTTACAGATTTATACAGATTAGTTTTTTATGAAAATCTGTTAAATATTGAGTAATCTGTTGTTGACAATATTGGCAAACTTTGCACTAAGTTTTCTATTATTTTGAGAACATTTATATAATGGCAACTTCTAAAAACTCTTTTTTAACCACGAAAAACACAAAAAAACACGAAAGAATTTTTGTTATCACTTTTTTATTACAAACGATTGACTGCAATTGTATTTTTCGTGAACTTTCGTGTGTTTCGTGGTTAGTCTCGGTTTTTAGAAGTTCCCTAATGTTATTATTGGAAAATCATTACAATTGATCGTTTGTGATTGCGGTAAAATATTGAAGGTTGTCATTGTTTGATTATTTTTTCTTCCGCTGCACTCAATCGGGAATAGACCGGTTGGAGAGACCAGACGGTTTCGGTCAAAATTGGTTGAGTGAGACGTTCGGCGGCGATTTTTCCGGCGGCTGACGCTTGGGGAAACCAAAACGATGGGTCGGCTAAAACAACATTGGGCGGAATTTTAGTATGCCAGCGTTCCAAAGCAGGACCGGAAAATACAACATTTTTCAATTGTTCCGCCTGCTTCCACCAGTCAGCAACACGAATCAATTCCGATTTACCAACAACTTCGTAACCGGTTGCCGCTTTTTTGAACAAGGCAACAGACACCTCACCGCGTTGGGCGTCAACCCCAACGGAAAGATAATCGCTTTCAAATCGGGAACACTTTTCGGCAACCGCGTCAAATGTATTGACACCAACAACTTTGGCTCCAACAGCATAAGCGAATATTTTAGCCGTCACAACTCCAACCCGCAAGCCGGTGAACGAACCAGGCCCCACCACCACTGCAACAACCGAAATCTTTTGAGGAACAATTTTCGCTTCTCGTAGAATCGTATCCATTGCGGGTGCCAATGTTTGCGCACTGCGTTTCTCTTGCGGCAACCGGATTTCACTCAAAAGGTGTTTTCCGTCCAGCAAGGCGATACTTCCGTATTTTTCAGTTGTTTCCAAAGCAAGTAAAATGTCCATTTCCAACTAATTCTATCGGAAAATAGAAAACCGGAAACGGGGGAGGAAACAGGATGAATAAAGAAAAAGGAGGAAAATTGGGAAAATGAATAGAAAGATGATAGAAAATAACTTCGGAAGAACCCCCCAAATTTCAGATAAAGAATAACATTGAATCAAATCATTTTCCACAACACACAAAAATGTAAAATCATAAAAGTAATAATAGAAAAAGGTTATATTCCTTTTGCCAATCCATTTCTTTAGACACAACAACAAAATCAAACCCCGAAGCTCTTTTCAGAAATGTCCGATCCAAATCTTTTGCTAAATTATTTGCTAAAATCTTTTTGCTGTCCCGTTTTCAAAGCCGGCGTTAATTGTTATGATTTAGAGGAAGTTTTTTTCGTTTTTGGTGGTATAATGTCATCAGTCATTTCATATTGAGATGATTTCAACCGCGTTTTCCAAATTAAACAGGGTGTTCCTTTGAAACGTGCAATTATCAGCGACATTCACAGTAACCTTGAAGCTTTCGAAGCAGTGTTGGAACACATTGCCAAACAAAACATTACCGAGATTTACTGTCTCGGCGATCTAGTCGGTTACGGTCCAAACCCCATCGAGTGCATTGATCTGATGCGGGAAAAAGGCAACCTCTGCCTACTCGGAAATCATGATCAGGCTTCGCTTTTCGATCCCGAAGGATTCAACAACAGCGCCGAACGAGCCATTTTCTGGACAAGGGATCAATTGGAAAATCTGCGTATTCCCGGTGCCAACGAACGTTGGGATTTTCTCAACGAATTGCCCCGAATCCATCGGGAAGATGATTTTCTGTATGTTCACGGTTCGCCGCGAAATCCGCTCAATGAATATGTTTTTCTGGATGATATTTATAACGAACGTAAAATGGAACGGCTTTTTGCGGTTGTTCCCAAGTATTCGTTTCAGGGACACACGCATGTTCCGGGTGTTTTCACCGAAGACCGCGAATTTTTTGCTCCTGTTGATATTGGTGGAAAATACACGTTGAGCAATAAAAAAGTGATGATTAACGTCGG
This sequence comes from Planctomycetaceae bacterium, assembly GCA_031274385.1. Taxonomy (GTDB): domain Bacteria; phylum Planctomycetota; class Planctomycetia; order Pirellulales; family Thermoguttaceae; genus WRKP01. The sequence goes on from JAISQH010000556.1 coordinate 3,277, forward strand.
TTCCGTTGGTCAACCGCGTGACCGTGATCCCAGAGCCTGTTATGTCATCTTGGAAGACCTGACCGTCACTTATCACCGAGTCGAATACCCTTTCGAAAAAACAATCGAAAAAATCCTGCAAATCAAAGACCTCGATAATTATTTGGGACATCGGCTTCGGGATGGAAAATAAGATTATTTTGACTTTTTTGATTAGATGATTAGATGATCGACAAGACGTAAAAAATGTGAAAAATTGAATTGATTATCCCGAATTTTTTCGAATTGATCAGAATAATAGAACGGGCAATCATCCCGTACTATTTCTATATTTATTACTAATATATTTTCCCGATGCGTTTTACATTTGGTCAAGAACTTCGTCAGGAACAGAAACAAATCCTGACCCAGCGGATGATCCAGTCGATGGAGATTCTCCAATTGTCGGTGTTGCAGTTGGAGGAGCGCATTGATCAGGAGTTGGAGAAAAATCCGGTGCTTGAACTGGATTCGGAACCAGCCGACCAAGTGGAGACCAACAGTGAAGAGTTGTCCGGCGAAACCGATCATTCGGAAACAGAGGAAACGGCTTTTGAGTACGAACCGGAAATCCGATTCGATTCCACTTCGGATTCTAAGGAAGAATTTCAAATTGCCGATGATTTTGCTCAGAATTATTCGGACACGATTGACGAGTTGCCGGCTCGGTCGCAAAATTGGATTGAAGATCAAAACGAACGCCGCAATGACGCTTTTGCCAACATTCCTTCGCCATCTCAGACGCTTCAGGATTATTTGACGGAACAACTTGGTTGGTTTGATCTTTCGGCTCCGCTCCGTGCGATGACGGAACGAATTATCAATAATCTTGATCCGAACGGTTATTTTCCGTTCGATCTCAATGATTTTCTTGGAACGAATCAAACATCGGAAGAGCCGGAACTGGTGGCGAAAGCGTTGGAGGTTGTCCGCAAACTGGATCCTCCCGGAGTGGGCGGGCGTGATTTGAAAGATTGTCTTTTGCTTCAGGTTCATCCCGAAACACCGAACGCCGACCTTTTACGAATTTTGATTTCGTCTCATTTGGAGGATATTTCGGCGAATCGGTTGCCTCATATTGTTCGGTCAACCGGTTTTCCCATTGAGACGATTCAGGAGGCGATTGCGGAACTTCGCCATCTCAATCCTCGTCCCGGCGCCAAATTTTCCGACGAATCTTCTGCGATTATCATACCGGATGTGATTGTTGAAAAGAACGACGAAGGGCAATATCTTGTCCGGCTTGAGGAGGGGCGTTCGCAACAACTTCATGTGAGCGGTTATTATCGGGAGTTGATGAAAAATCGGGGAACAGAGAAAGGCACACGGGATTATATCAAGCAAAAAGTCGGATCGGCACAGTGGTTGATTGAGGCGATTGAGCAACGTCGAGCCACACTCCTAAAGGTCTCCCAAGCGATTGTTGATCACCAGATGGACTTTTTTGAAATCGGTCCTCAGGCATTGAAACCTTTGAAAATGCAACAGATTGCGGAGATTGTCGGGGTTCATATTACGACTGTTTCGCGGGCTTGCGACGAAAAATGGATGATGACACCGCAAGGCGTGTTTCCTCTCAAGCGGTTTTTTAGCGGCGGCTTGGCGTCTTCGGACGGCGGCGAGGAAGTGGCACATGACACGGTGCGGCTTAAATTGCGGGAAATTATTGACAAAGAGGACAAAAGCGATCCATTGAGTGATGACGCTCTTGTTAAATTGCTCGACAACGCCGGAATCCGGGTCGCACGGCGAACGATTGTCAAGTATCGTCAAATTATGAACATTCCGAGCAGCCGCAAACGGAAAATCTGGAACGCCTGATTGTTTGGGAAAGGACTGCGGAACAATTCGACACGGTTTGGTAAACTGATTATTTCATTTTTTGTGGGAAACGATTTTAGTCGCGCTAGCGACGTAATGATGCATAACCGGCGGTGTAGCGCAGCGCAACCGCCGGATCGCGTCCCCCCACCACGACCAAGTCGCGCAGCGACGACATCATCGATATTATTGAGCAAAATCTCTTTCATCCAATTCCTAAACTCCACTTTTGGGAACTTCTAAAACTGAGACTAACCACGAAACACACGAAATTTCACGAAAAATACAATTGTTGTAAATCGGTTATAGTAAAAAAGTTATAACAAAACTCCTTTCGTGTTTTTTTGTGTTTTTCGTGGTTAAAAAAGAGTTTTTAGAAGTTCCCTTTTGATAATGCCGTCGCTGCGCGACTAGGAAAAACAAAAAAAAGTAAGTTTATATTGGCGCATGGATTACTAAAGGAAAAAGGAGAAGGTCTCTTTGCCAAAGGTTTGTTTGTCGGTATAATTAGCGGGTCATTCAATTTGAGTTGCTTTTTGGAGTTATTTTGGAGTTTGCCGGAATTGCGGCAGAGTTGCGGCAATAAGGAGAATGTTCCGAAAAGGCGAATGTTCCGAACGCCTTTTAACCCTTAATATTATTAGGAGATTTTTCATGCAGCCCGTCCTCGATTTTTTGAAAACCAATCCCGTCACTTATTTTGCCACCACAGCAGAAGGTGCCGTACCCAAAGTCAGACCGATTCTTTTTTGTTTTGAAGAGAACGGGGTTCTTTGGTTTTGTTCCGGCAAAAGCAAGAACTTTTGGAAAGAAATGAATGCCAATCCCCAAGTCGAATTCACTTCCTTTGACGGCAATCGTTGGGTTCGCGTTTCTGGAACGGTTGCCTTCAACGACAATCCGGCAATCAAAACCAAAATTCTCAATCAGTACGAAAATATCAAAGCCATCTACCAATCACCGGAAAACCCGGAATTTGTCTCGTTTTGTCTTGAACATTGGAACGCCACCCTTTTCAGTTTTTCTGAGACTCCGGTTTCTTTTTCACGTTGAATTTTTTGCCGAATTGTTTTGCCGAATTTTTTGCCGAATTGTTTTACCGAATTGTTTTGCGATGAAGAAGAGTTACAAACGGTTACGGCTTTGGTTTCGCGGGCTTCGACCGACTCATGCTCTCATGGTCGGTTACGCTTTTTATGTTGTCATTGTTTTTCTGTTGCTTTCATTGCCGATCTGTTGGAAAGTCCATTGGGTTTCGCCGATGGACAATCTTTTCACCGCCGTTTCCGTTATCAGTACGGCAGGATTGGTTACCGTTGATACAACAAAAACGTACAACATTCTCGGACAACTCGTTTTTTTGCTGGGAATTCAGGTCAGCGGTCTTGGTTATATGACAATCGGTTCGTATGCGATTCTTGCGTCAAAAGGTCATTTATCAAAAAAACGAATCAATATCGGGAAAGCCGTCTTGGCAATGCCGGAATCTTTTGAACCGGTACGATTTCTTCGGCATATTATCGTTTTTACGTTCACAATAGAACTCTTCGGAGCCATGATTCTTTGGCAAGCGTTCACCGAAGCCGGCGTCCCCCACCCGCTCTGGGCAGCCATTTTTCATTCCGTCGCCTCTTTTTGTACCGCCGGATTCAGCACGTTTCCCAATAGTCTCGAAACGTTTTCCGATAACGCCAAAATCAGTTTGACGATTTCCGTTTTGAGTTTGCTCGGAGCCATCGGATTTATTGTTCTCGACGACTTGATTCGTTCCGTTCAAAGCAAACATGTTAAAGCCACCTTAACAACCCGCATCATTCTTGTTGCCACTTTTGGAGCGGTTGCTGCCGGAACGGTTCTTCTTTTCTTTGACGCCACTCTTTCCACTTTGCCGCTCAAAGAACGTTCGTTGGCGGCTTTTTTCCAAACGGTATCCGCGTTGACCACATCCGGTTTCAATACGTTTCCGATTAGCAAACTCACTGCGGCAACTGTTATGGTTGTCATTATTCTGATGATTCTCGGTGCATCACCCAGCGGTACCGGCGGCGGGCTTAAAAGTACAACCTGGTCAGCCGCGATTGCAACAATTATGAGTTTTCTTCGCGGTCATGACGAAATTACCTTTTTCAAATACAAAGTCCCGCACGGACGAATCACCGCAGCATTCGCATCAATTGCGCTTTACCTGATTGCGTTTTCAATTGGTACGTATTGTCTTCTTCTTTCGGATTGCCATCCGTTTGAGGACACGGCTCTGGAAGTGGCGTCTGCCTTGGGAACGGTCGGTCTCAGTCGAGGAATTACGGCTGATCTGAGTTTTTGGGGCAAGATTGTGATTATCGTTATGATGTATGTCGGACGTTTGGGCGTGGTGTCATTGGCACTGGGAGCAGTGGCTCTTTACAAAGATGTGGCACACGAAAATTCAACTCACGAAAACGGAATCCAAAAAAACTCCAATCCCAAACCGGAAAAGAATGAAAACAAAACAATTGAAGAAGAAGAAAAAAAAGATGATATCGTTTTATAATTGTTTGTGATTTGGGGTTTGTGGTTTGGGGTTTGTGGGGGACGCAAGCGATTCAAAAACCGCTACCTTGTTATAATGTTAGCGACGGGGGCTTACCCCTTGTTCTACCCCACCATTTTTTTGAGACACGAACCAGACGAACAATACAAGATAAACGAAAGAGCCATCATCAATTCTATTTTAGTCGCGCTAGC
>JAISQH010000576.1 GCA_031274385.1 Planctomycetaceae bacterium
TGGGTTGACCCTAACACACCGCCCGCCAAATGAATTACTTTTTATTGAACTCTTTCAGAGTTCGTTTTGATTTTTTGTACTTTCCCCGTGCTGCGCTCCGCTTGCACGGGGTTATCCAAAGTCTACTCCTACGGAGTTGTTTTTAATTCAATATTAAAATAATTGGCTAAAATAATTTACCAAAACATCAATCATTAAAAACAAAATAGACAGTTACGATAAAACCCGTTCCCGATGATGTCACACGAACCTCTCTATTCTTTTCTCGAAAATGACCGGTTTAACCGTGAAAATTCCTACAACGAAAGACAGTTACGGGAATTTTTCAATCAGGGACGAATCGGACACAATACCGAACTTTGGCTCTGGGACGGCGAACATTCGCGACTGGCGGGAACTTACGAATCACTCTTTATTCGGAACCGACGTTTCAAAGAACGGCGTTTGGGAATTTTCGGCACGAAAAATTCGGGCAAGACCGCGTTTCTCAACGGCTGTACAAAATACGGCAAAAGATTTAACGATGGTTCTATTGTGATTGACCGGAACGGCAACGACCCATTGTTGCACGAAATTTCAACCGTCGAATTTTCGTTGCTCAATAACGGAATGGCATGGGAAATTCAAACGCAGGATCATTCCGGTCATCTGATCAATTCCGAACAAACGGAAAAAATCAATGAATGGTTCGCCGAATGTGATGCAATTCTCCTGTTGATTGATTGTACGAAAATTATTGAACAATCGGATCAAACGGAAAGAATCAGACGTTTCCTTGATCAGTTGCGGCGGCGTTCACCTGACGGTAACCGGATCGATAAACCGATTGCCATCGTCTGGACAAAAACGGATTTAGTCAATCTTTCCTCTATTACGGAACAAAAACAGGAAATCCAAATTATCGTCGAAACATTCGGAAAACAGGAAACAGTCGAAATATTTAACGTTTCCATTTTCGATCCGGGCAATCTTGTAAAGCCGATTCACTGGGCTGTTCGGAAAATTGATGAAATGAAGTACGAAAATGTTGTCCGATCCGGTCTGACTTCAAAACGGAAAATTCTGAACGAATATAAATCGCTCCGCGATGTTTGGGGAATCAATCGCGGAGAACTTGGCAGAAAAGTGAAGGAACAAATTGCTAAACTGGAAAAAGAATTGCAACGTTTTAATGTGATTGTTTGTGTCCTGTTTTTTGCAATTTTAAGTATCGTTTTATTTTTCCTGATAAGAAGTTTTCCGGGAAAAAGAATTTTTTTGGATTTTCTATCTGCTCAAGAGAAAATGAAACAAGCGGATAAACGAGAAGAAGTTGAAACCGTTTTGAAAAATTATCGTCAACAATTTTGGACATCGCCGAAATATGTTGCGGAAATTGAAAAACTTGCACAGGAAAGGAAACGGGAACTGGCGGAACGTGAAAATGAGTTGGCGTTTGAAGTGGCAAAATACGCGGTGGAGTACGCCGAAACACCGGAAAAAATCGACAAGGCAATTGATAAATTTCATCACGAAGCACCTGCTCCGACGAAAGAACAACTTGACAAATTGACAACTCTTGCAACAGAAAAACGCCGTGTTCTCCGTTTTGAAACCGCCTTGACTCATTTACGAACGGAAATAGAACGATCACCGGATTTTGCCAAAACGAAACGGCTTTATGACCGATTTTTTGAAACGATTGCAGTTGCCGATTATCCCGAACAGGCGGTTGTTATTGACGGAATCCGGTTGGAGTTGAAACAGTTGATCGAAGACGAACGAAAAGGAATGGCGTTTCTTCCCGTAACAGCGTTCTTTGAAAAAGTGAAACGAATTGACGAACAATTGAAAGCGTTCAATAAAAATGATCCGCAATTCCAAAATCTCGAAGAAGAACGTACTAAAATTGCCGCTGACTGGGAACGTTACGATTATGAAAAATTTTATCGGTCTGTTGTCAAAGTACGGACAGCGGAGGAATTAAAGAACGTTAAGGGGTTTGCGGATCAATATCTTCTTGAAACGGAAAAACGTGCCTCTCTTCGAATCAGCAGTCCTAAAAAGGAAAATGTTGAGAATTGGTTGGCGTGGTTTGACGGACTTCGCCGGGAACATCCGTTTGAACTAACGGTATCGTCAATTCTTGTCCCAAAAACTTTTTTCGCAACACCAAATCAGGAAGGGAAAATCATCGTTACACTTCAAATCGGCAAATCGAAGGCGGAAATCACCATTCCGCAACTTGACGAAGTTCAAAAGAAATCGGATTCGGTTTTATTTCCTCTTGATTTGAAATGTTCGGTTGACAATGCCGTTTGGGACGAAAAAAAACGAACGAAAATTGTTCTGACGGTTGCCGAATATCGGGAAGGTTGGCGATATTTGGGATTTCCGGTTTCGCGGTTGGTTTGTGAGGTTGCCGACTCGGAATATCCGTACATGGAATTTTGCCCGATGCCGGACGGAGTTTTCACCTTTTCGAACGAGAACACAACTATTACCGTAACAACCGATCCCAAAAGTCTTGCAATGCCGGTAAAACCTTGAAACGCAGCAGTCTATTTTGTTTTTAAGGATTGCGCGCAAAGTAATAAAAACAACTAACTAAAACAACTCCGAAGGAGTTTAAGTTGGATAACCC
>JAISQH010000579.1 GCA_031274385.1 Planctomycetaceae bacterium
GTAAAAGTATGACGCTCAAATGTATCGCCGGAATTGTACAGCCGGATTCGGGAACCATTACCATCAACGGACAAACTGTTTTCGATTCAAAACGAAAAATCAACCTTCCGCCGCAAAAACGTCACACGGGTTTTTTGTTTCAGCAATATGCGTTGTTTCCGACAATGACGGTTCGTGAAAATATGGAGATTGTTCTTTGCCGTTTGAAAAAAACGGAACGAAAACAGCGTGTTGAGGAGATGCTTGAGAAATTTCATCTCTGCGACGTTTCAAATCAAAAACCGTCACAATTAAGCGGCGGTCAGCAGCAACGAGCCGCAATGGCAAGAATGCTCGTTTCGTCGCCCGAAATCATCATGCTTGACGAACCGTTTTCCGCATTGGACAGTTTTCTGCGTCTTGCTGTCGAAACGGAATTGATGGAAATTCTTTCGTCATTTAACGGTACAATTTTATTAGTGTCACACAATCGTGACGAAATTTATCGCATTTGCCAACGCATGTTGATTCTTCAAAAAGGCAACATGGCGGCATGGGGAACAACCGAAGAATTGTTTCGCAATCCCGGCACTCTGGCTGCGGCACGCCTTACCGGTATCAAAAATATTGCACCGGCTCTTGCTTTTGATGTTCGCAAAATTTATGTACCGGAATGGGGACTCGTTCTCGAAACAGAACAAGATGTTCCCGATGAAATCGTTGCAAATAATGCTGTTACAAATAAAACCGTTACAAACGGGACTTTTTATGTTGCAATACGCGCTCATCATATCCGCGAAGCGTTACCGGGCGAAACGGTAAATTGTTTCGATTTCAATGTTAAACGGAAACAGAGTGAGCCGTTCAGGACTCAGGAAATTCTGACGGTCGCGACGGAAAAAGAGCAAACGATTGTCCCATTGATTCGTTTTATTTCAGGCGGACAAGACTTGATTTTTCCATCACAAGAAACCCGTGTTGTTCGACGGCTCTGTCTTCCTCCTTCCCATTTGTTGCTTTTGAAAAATGATCCGTGAAGAATGTTCGGCTTGCCAATCGTACAATCCGACAAAAAAGTAGGTTTTTTCCGGTCTCTTCACTCACTCTGACACCGATTCGCTTTTTTACACAGTAACATCTTTTGACGCAACTTGTGGTATAAAATCGTAATTCTTTTAATATTCAATCATTACAGAAAAAAAGCCGTGATACAAACTTCATCGGAGAAAATCAATTGAAAGTCTCAGATTAAAATGAGTCGGCAAAAGCCTACATTTTTGTAGATGGCACTTTTTAAAAACAGAAATGTAATCTTTTGTCCGGTTTTTGTCCTCGTTCGTTGGAAGCAAGAGTGATGATTTTTGTGCATTGGGATCGGTATTTTGATTAATTTGTTAAAATATTCCCCTTTTTAATCTTTTTTCTCACAATAAAGACTGATTGGCACGTTTAATGCATAAGAACAATTATTACGTTTCCGTTATGGAATAACCTTACACGCAGAAAGAAAGAACTATGAGAAAAATTGCTATTTATGGTAAAGGTGGCATTGGAAAGTCCACCACCACCCAAAATACCGTTGCCGCTTTGGCGGAGATGGGAAAAAATATGATGGTTGTCGGTTGTGATCCGAAAGCCGATTCAACCCGGCTTTTACTCAACGGTTTGGCACAGAAAACAGTTCTTGATACACTTCGAACCGAAGGCGAAGACCTCGACCTCGACGATGTGGTTAAGATCGGTTTTAAGGGAACCCGTTGCGTGGAATCCGGCGGACCGGAACCGGGCGTCGGTTGTGCGGGGCGAGGAATTATTACCTCCATTAATCTTTTGGAACAACTCGGCGCGTTCGATCCCAAATACAAACTCGACTACACCTTTTATGATGTGCTTGGCGACGTGGTTTGCGGCGGGTTCGCAATGCCGATTCGCGATGGCAAGGCGGAGGAAATTTACATCGTTTGCTCCGGCGAAATGATGGCAATGTACGCTGCCAATAATATTTGTAAAGGAATCCGCAAGTTTGCCGAAGCCGGTACGGTGCGGCTGGGCGGGTTAATTTGTAACAGCCGCAAGGTTGACCGCGAAGCGGAGTTGATTGTTGCTCTTGCTGAAAAACTCGGAACACAAATGATTCATTTCGTTCCGCGTGACAATATGGTACAGCGAGCGGAAATCAATAAGAAAACCGTCATTGATTACGATGCAACCGTTGCGCAGGCTGACGAGTACCGCAAACTGGCTGCGGCGATTGAGAAAAACACCATGTTTATTGTTCCCAGTCCGCTTGAAATTTCCGAACTCGAAGCCCTGCTCATGGAATTCGGAATCGCAGACTAATTTTATTAGTTAATAGTTATTAGTTAATAGTGAATAGTTCGTTTTTTAACAATTATTGTTCACTATTAACTATTAACCCCAATCCCAAACTATTAACCCCAATCTCAAACCACTAACCCCCAATCTCAAACTATGATTATGATTCGAGCTATTATTCGTCCGGAAAAAGTGGATGCGGTACTTGCCGCACTGATGGCGGACGGTTTTCCGGCAGTTACAAAAATTAACGTTGCCGGACGCGGAAAACAACGCGGTATCAAAATCGGTAATGTCACTTACGATGAAATTCCGAAAGTGATGTTGTTGATGGTTGTACAAAATAAGGACAAAGATTTTGTGGTCGGCAAGATCATGGAAGTTGCCCGCAGTTCACAAGGTGCGTTCGGAGACGGTAAGATTTTCATCTCGCCGGTTGACGAGGTTTATACGGTGAGTTCCGGCATAAAAGAAACAGAGGAGGTCGCACCATGAAAGAAGTAATGGCTATTATCCGTATCGATAAGATCAATAAAACAAAGGATGCCCTTATGACCGCCGGAATTAGTTCGATTCATGTTAAAGATGTACTCGGACGCGGTAAAGGTTACATCGACATTCTCCAGTCTGAAAGCGTCGAAAGTCACTGGAAGGAAAAAATCGGTGAACTCGCACTCGTTGGCAGACTTGTTCCGAAACGGAAAATTTCAATTATCGTTCCCGACAAACTTGTACAAAAAGTTGTTAAAACGATTATCTCCGTCAACCAAACCGGCAAAAGCGGCGATGGCAAAATTTTCGTCATGCCGGTTGCCAACTCCATCCGTGTCCGCGACGGTCAAACCGGTGACGAAACACTGGATGAATAAAGTCGGAAAGAAAATAACGGAAACAAGAATAATGAAAAAAATGTTCCTCGAAGATATTTTGTTTCATTTTCTTCTTTATTCGTGATCCATTATTTCTTATCATTGATCGGTTAAAAAAACAATAATTGTCCGCGTTCTTTTTTATTCACAGAGAAGCGCAAATTGATCCGGTAATTTTTTGAAAAGTTTTTAAAATTTTCTAAAACACTTCAAAAAACGGTTTTGAAATTTTCGTGCGTTTTGTGGTTAAAAATTTCAGAACGGTTTTCAAAACAATCCTGATTCAAAACAAACATACTATGACAGATTATCAGTTACCTGTACCCGGTGAACAATTCCGGGACGAAGTGGTGGAGGCTTATTCACCAAAACTTGGGAAAAAACGGAAAAGACAAATTATCATCAATAAAATCGGTGATAGTGATTCTGTTCCTGAAATTATGGCGAACACCCGAACCGCGCCGGGAATTATCAGTATGCGCGGTTGCGCTTATGCCGGTTGCAAAGGCGTGGTGTTGGGACCGACACGGGACATTTTGCAGATTACGCATGGTCCTATCGGTTGCGGTTTTTATAGTTGGCTGACTCGCCGGAATAAAACCCGACCGGAAACTCCCGATGCGGAAAATTATATGCAATACGCCATGTCCACCGATCTTCAGGAAGATGAAATCGTGTTCGGCGGAGAGAAAAAATTAATGGCGGCAATCGATGAAGCAGTCGCACTCTTTCATCCAAGAGCCATCGGAATTTTTGCAACATGTCCGGTCGGTTTGATCGGTGACGATGTTCACGCTGTTGCACGGGCTGCCGAAGAAAAATATCCCGGTATTAATATTTTCGGTTTTTCCTGTGAAGGTTACAAAGGAGTGTCACAGTCGGCAGGACACCATATTGCGAACAATAAAGTGTTCACCGATGTGGTGGGACAAATCGATAAAGCGAAAGAAGGAAAATTTCGTCTCAATATTCTCGGTGAATACAATATCGGCGGTGATGCGTTTGAAATTGAACGGATTGCGGCGGCGTGCGGTTTGACGCTTCATTCGACGTTTTCCGGTAATTCCATTTACGACGAGTTCGCCTCAGCCCACACCGCCGATCTCAATGTGGTGATGTGCCATCGTTCGATCAATTACCTTGCGGAAATGATGGAATTAAAGTACGGTATTCCTTGGTTCAAAGTCAATCTGGTCGGTGCGGAAACAACCGCAAAATCGCTCCGAAAAATCGCTCAATTTTTCAATGATCCCGAATTGATCGAACGTACGGAAAGTGTTATCGATACCGAAATGAAACTCGTGCAAAAAGTTCGTGACGAAGTGCGACCGCGTTGTGAAGGAAAAACCGCTGTCCTTTTTGTCGGCGGTTCACGGGCGCATCATTATCAGGATTTATTGCGCGAAATCGGCGTGATTACGATTGCCGCCGGATACGAATTTGCACACCGCGACGATTACGAAGGACGAAAAGTCTTGCCGACAATTGTGGTGGACGCGGATTCCCGTAACATCGAAGAACTAACTGTTACGCCCGACGAAAAACGTTACAATCCGCGAATCACGGAAGAGGAAAGAGCGGCAAAAGAATCAACAGGCTTTGAGTTCAGCGATTATCGCGGAATGATGCCTGAAATGCCGGACGGAACGCTGGTAATTGATGACTGTAACCATTATGAACTCGAAAAACTGATCGAATATTATCACCCCGATCTCGTTTGCGCGGGGATTAAAGAAAAATATATTGTTCAGAAACAAGGAATCCCGATGAAACAACTTCACAGTTACGATTATATGGGACCGTTTGCCGGGTTCAAAGGGGCGATTAATTTTTACCTCGAAATTGATCGTCTGCTCAACTGCAACGCCTTCAAATTTGCGAAGGCTCCTTGGGATGAATCACCGGAACTCACCGCAACTTACAATAATTGACAATTGAAAATGGACAATTGAAAATTATTTTTATGATCCATTGTCCATTCTCAATATTCCCTATTTTGTGTTTCATTTTCGTTTCCAAATTTCAATTCTCAATTTTCAATTTTTAATTCAAAAATGTTACTTCGACATACACCACCCGGTTTTTCCGAACGAAAAGCACTTACTATCAATCCGGCAAAGACATGCCAGCCGATCGGCGCGATGTACGCGGCACTCGGTCTTCACAACTGTATGCCGCACAGTCACGGTTCGCAAGGTTGTTGCGCTTATCATCGCAGCAGTCTGACGCGGCATTACAACGATCCGATCATGGGAACTACATCCTCGTTTTCAGAAGGATCATCGGTGTTCGGCGGTCAGGCGAACTTGCTGGAAGCGTTCACCAATATCTTCACGTTGTACAACCCTGATATTATTGCGGTCAACACAACGTGCCTTTCCGAAGTGATCGGTGATGATCTTGTACAGATTATCAAAAAGGCTTATGAAGATAAAAAAATTCCCGTCGGCAAATTTGTCATTCACGCCAACACGCCGTCTTTTACCGGTTCACATATTACCGGTTACGCTAATATGGCGGCGGCAATGGTTAAATATTTTGCCAAAAATACAGGAAAACGCAACGGAAAAATAACACTGATTCCGTCGTTTATCGAACCCAGCGATATGACCGAAATCAAACATATTGCTTCGGAAATGGGAATTAAGTACATTATGTATCCCGACACCAGCGATGTGGTGAACAGTCCGATGGACGGGCATTTCCGAATGTATCCGAAAGGCGGTTGTCCGAAAGAAAGTGTTACGGCGTCCGGCGATTCCGAAGCAACTGTTGCGTTGGGGCGGCTTGGAGCGTTGCCTGCCGCGCGGTTGCTCGATACTCAATGCAAAGTGCCGGTTCATGTCGTTGACTTGCCCATCGGAATTACCGCAACAGATCGCTTTGTTGATACATTACGAAAAATCGGCGGTGTGGGAGTTCCTGAATCGTTGCGTCAGGAACGCGGTCAGTTGGTCGATATTCTTTGCGATATGAATCAGTACACTTATGGTAAAAAAGTGTCTATGATTGGTGATCCTGACGTGTTGTTGTCGATGGTACAATTTTGCAAAGATGCCGGAATGGAAGTTCTTCACGTTTTGACCGGTACTCCGCCCGGAAAAGTGAAACTCGAAGATCGTGTCCGGGAATTGTACGGAAATAAGGTGGTTGTTAAAACCGGTTTGCAATGCGATATGTTTATGTTTCATCAACTCGTTCAGGAAAACCGACCCGACCTGATTATGGGTAACACTTATTGCAAATACATTTGCCGCGACATGGATATTCCGCTTTTGCGTATCGGTTATCCGATTTACGACCGTATTGGTCAGTCTAACGTCCCCATCACCGGTTATCGCGGCGGAATGCACTTGTTGCTCAAAATCTTGTCCATCTTCATGGATCGCCAAGACCGCGACGCCGAAGAAGAAAATGTCGAACTGATTATGTAACACTCACAACACATTCCAATTCGGTTTGTAACTGTTTATTTTTATCGCGCCCAAAGACGCAAAGAATGTGAAGGATTTTATATTTGTTACGCGCAAAGTCACAAAGAACATGAAGGATTTTAAAGGCATCAACCTTTTCTCTTTCATTCTATCCTTTCGGCAGTCACACGATTGATGTTTTGGCAAATTATTTGGTCAATTGTTTTGGTATTGAACGATGAATTAAAACAACTCCGTAAAAAAACTCCGAAGGAGTTTCATTTGGATAACCC
>JAISQH010000590.1 GCA_031274385.1 Planctomycetaceae bacterium
TACAAAGAGTATATTGAATTGAGTTTCAAAAAAGTGAACGATTACTCTAATTCTATGACAAGGACACTTGGACAACTATAGGAAACATAAAAACAATGACTCATTTTTCAACATGCAATATTGTAACTTGATGTAAATGGAGTAAGGGTAGGAATTAACCGAAGGGAAAATATAGTTGGTTATCACAAGATTCATTTGAAAATCCTTGATTCACGTTGAACGAATTTAATTCTCTATCCAATTTTCAAGAATCAATCTGTGGTCACAGTATGCGCAAAGCACATTTTTTGAACGGTTTTGTCATTTTCAGAAAAAATGTCCTTAAACTTTTTAATAGCGAGTTCTATTGCCTCGTCGTTTGTTAACAGTTGTCTATCTTTCACTTTCATAACAATAAATGATAAAATAGTTTTGATATTGTATTGACATAATTGGATACTTTATTTTCGCACAGTGCCTTGCCGCCGATTATCATGTTGCCTCAAAACGGAACATCCGTTTAATACAAAACACCCTCGGCAGGATTCGAACCTGTGACCTGCGGTTTAGGAAACCGCCGCTCTATCCCCTGAGCTACGAGGGCAATTTTTTGTTGCATCTATCGCATTTGTCACATTAAAATCGACTCATAACATTGTCAATCCAAAAGTAATATTATCAATCAGAAGTAACACAATAATATCGTAGCAATTATCATTTAGTTCGGAATTTTACTTAACATGGTTTCGATACATTGATCCCAACTAAATTTTTTTGCCCGCAACAATCCTTTTTGAATCATTTTGTTGCGCAATGGTTCCTCATTCAATAGACGGTCGAACGCATCGGTAAGTCCGTTTTCGTCATGCGGATCAAGCATGATTCCGGCATCACCAACCACTTCAGGAAGCGAAGAAGTATTGGACGTAATGACGGGAGTTCCTGATTTCATTGCTTCAAGAGGCGGCAGACCAAAACCTTCGTAAAGCGACATGTAACAAAAACACGCCGCCCCAGAATAAAGTAACGGCAAATCCGCGTCGTCAACATAACCCGTAAAAATAATTTTCTCCTTGACCGGTTCGGGCAAATGATCATACGCCTTTTTGAACTTCTTGTCCTGCCAACCACCCGAACCCGTCAACACAAGATAACAATCAGTCGTCTTTCTGTTCGGTAAAAGCCATCGGGAAAAACAGTTCATCACATGATCAAAATTTTTACGAATATCCAATGTTGCTACAGAAAGAATGTACGGAATCTCGGTCGGAATGGAATATTTTTCAAGCACCCGGTTAATCAGGCTCCGGTTGGAACAAGGTACAAACCGATCATCAACACCAAGCAAAGCAGAGGTCACCTGATCAGATGAAACATGCGGATAATATTTCAACAGATCACGTTTTGTTGATTCCGAATCGGTAAAAACAATCACGTCCGGCGTGATTGATTCCCACGGATTTTTTTGGAAAAAACGATGCCCTTTGTACACGTCGGCAAAAATAACCGGTATCAAATCATGAACAATAAGAACTTTGCAAATGTTCGGATTTTCGACCAGTTCGGGAATCAAAGGGTGAAACGGACTAAAATAAATGTCCGACTCGCGAACAAGTTGTTTGTAAAACGGCGAAGGTTTTCGTTCAGAAAGAAACGGCGGCGGCGATAATTTCCATTTGACAGCACGGCAAAAATCGGCAACCCATTTAAGAACCCAACTATCCGTAAAATAATGATTGAGTGTGTCCTCCACTTTTTTCAACCACGACTTTTCCTCAGAAAACGGCTTGTCCGGCAAAACATAATTCGCAACCTCTTTACTCTGAAAAGGCAATTCGTTATAAAAAAAACGCCGAAAATTGCGCAACGCAAATTCTTCTTCGGGAAGCGAACAAATAGTCACAATCTCAAATTTTCCTGTTTCAATAAACCGCTTGAGAACTTCGAGAACATATCGCGGCACACCGGTAATGGTCGGCTGCCCTGAAAAATTCGCAATATCAAAGATCAAACGCAGCTTCGCCGTCATGCTGATTGGGTTGATGGTTCGGTGTGAATCCGTTACTAATAGGCTTCGTGGTGTACGGTTTTTACGGATCTGCCGGAAGGATCATTCATGTTCTTGAACGCAACATCCCATTCCAACGCAACCGGCGTACTGCACGCAACCGAAGGAACCGAAGGAACTGTTCGCGCCGCCGAATCAGACGGGAATAATTCTTCAAAAATAGTACGGTAATAATATTCCTCTTTGGTCATCGGGGGATTGATCGGAAACCGTTCGGAAGACCGGGCAAATTGATCGTCCGACACCTTTGAAGAAGTAACCGAACGTAAAGTATCAATCCAATTGTAACCCACTCCGTCGGAAAATTGTTCCTTTTGACGCCACACCACACCTTCGGGAAGATAATCCTCAAACGCTTTCCGCAAAAACCATTTTTCCATTCGGTTTTTCAAGCCGCTGAGTTTTGATTCGGGATTCAGCTGCATGGCAACATCCATAAATTCCTTGTCGAGAAAAGGAACACGCCCTTCCACTCCCCACGCTGCAAGCGATTTATTGGCACGCAAACAGTCATAAAGGTACAGTTTGTCCAATTTACGCACGGTTTCTTCGTGTAAGGCTTCGGCGTTGGGGGCTTTGTGAAAATATAAATAACCGCCGAAAATTTCATCCGCGCCCTCACCGGAAAGAACCATCTTGATCCCCATCGAACGAATGACCCGCGCCAGCAAATACATGGGAGTTGAAGCACGAACTGTTGTTACATCGTACGTTTCGATGTGGTAAATCACGTCCCGCAACGCATCCAGTCCTTCCTGAATGGTGAAATGAATTTCGTGATGAACGGTTCCGATGTAATCCGCAACTTTTTGTGCTGCCGCCAGATCGGGCGAACCTTCTAAGCCGACAGCAAAAGAATGAAGCCGGGGCCACCATGCCGGTTGACGATCACCCGATTCGACGCGGCTGGCGGCATATTTCTTTGCCACCGCCGACACAATCGACGAATCCAACCCGCCGGAAAGCAACACCCCGTAAGGAACATCCGTCATCAATTGCCGCTTCACCGCCGCTTCCAACGCCTCACGCAATCCGTAAATCGATGACTCATTATGCTCCACCGTTTTGTAATCACGCCACGAACGATGATACCATTGGGTCAACTTGCCGTCTTTACTGTACCAATAATGACCCGGCGGAAACGGCTCAATCCTGTTGCAATAACCTTCAAGCGATTTCAATTCCGACGCAACATAAAATGTTCCCGCAGCATCCCAACCCATGTACAAAGGAACAATCCCGATATGATCACGGGCAATCAGATAAGCGTCCTGTTCTTCGTCATACAAGGCAAACGCAAAAATCCCGTTCAACTCTTCAAGAAAATTCACGCCTTTTTCCTTATACAAGGAAAGGATCACTTCACAATCGGATTTTGTTTTGAACGGATACGTGGCAGCCTGTCTATCCCGAATATTTTGATGGTTATAAATTTCGCCGTTGACAGCCAAAACGACTTTACCGTCATTGGAATAGAGCGGTTGTTTTCCTGATTGCGGATCGACAATCGCCAACCGTTCGTGAGTGAGAATGGCTTTGGAACCAAAGTAAATTCCTGACCAATCCGGTCCCCGGTGGCGAATCTTCCGTGACATGTCCAACGCCTGAGAACGTAAATTCTCCGATGTTTCCTTTAATTCAAATATTCCGACAATCCCACACATAATCCGGTCTCCGGTTGATGTTTTGTTAAAAAGAACGGAAGATCGTCAATCTTCAATCCTCAACCCTCAATGTAACTGAAAATGAAATTCTACACCGGAACGATTTTTTTTCAATACCCATTGGAGAAAGTGGAGAGTTGATCGTTGAGAATGGATAGTGGGAATTGTGGTTTGGAGTGGGCGTTGGGGCGAGTTTTGATTCGGAATTGAACGAACCGCAAATCATCGGGTCTCTTGAAGATTCACGGTTTTGGAGTAGAATAACGAAATGAATCAGCGAATCAGTGATCAATCGGAAGAGCAAGAAAAAAAACGACCCGGTAATATTTATGATGTTTTCGTCAAAAATATTTTCGGGCGGTTGTTGGTGTTTATTGATTTTTTGTTGCACTATGCCGATCCTAAATTCGTTAGCAATATAGAATTAGAAAAAATTTCTCCCGCCCCGACGAATCATATTGCGAAATGGGGTAACGAGCGGATATTGGATTTGATTTTTGGTTTCCCGCTCAAAAATGGTAATGCCAATACCAAAGCAATGATCGTTTTTGAACATGACGGGTATTCGGACACGGAATTGCCTATTCGTTTGCTTGGTTATGCCAGTAGTATTTGGTGGACAGAAAACAAAAACAAACAACCCTTTTCAGCGGTTTATTTTCTCGTCCTGCGAACCGGCAAGAAACCTCATCGCGGACGTTACCGAACGATTGCCGACTTGTTGCCGAAGGACAAGGACGGTAAACTGATCGGCACTGCGTTTGATTTCGAATATGATGTTGTTGATTTACCGGCGATTGATTTTGATAAATTATGCGGCGGTGCGGTGTTACGACTTGGTATGGGCGTTCTCAAAAAGATGACGGAAGGTTTGGAGGAAGAGTTTGCCGACTCCTTGTTGCCGCTTGTAGAAATTGCCGATGAAAAACAACGTATCGAGTTAACCAAAGAAATCCTTGAATTTATTACCAAAGTTTTTGCAGCCCGCGATAAACGGCTTGAATCCGAGGCAATCAATCAAGCATTGGAACCCATTTTTGAAGAAAGGACGAAAACCATGATCCCAACAATCTTTGAAGAAATCGAAATAAAAGCAAAAGCAGAAGCAAAAGCAGAAGCAAAAGCAGAAGGCGAAAGGAAATTGGTAAAAGCCAGGCAAGATGATGTCTTGGATTTTTTACGAACAAGGTTCAAAAAAGTTCCTAAACGAATTGAAACCGCGATTCAACAAATGAATGACCAGATTGCCTTGAAATCATTAGTCATTGAAGCCGCAGCATGTCAAACGCTGGACGAATTTGCTGATGCTTTAAAGTGAAATCTGAATAGTGTTTTTGCGCCGGAATGATTTATAATTCGTTTATAATCAATAGTTTAATGCTATTCATTTTTCGTCTTTTTGTTTTTTTCGTTAAAGTTTATTTTCTGTTGCAATATCTTGAGCAAGTCCATTCATATTGAAGGGGCGAGAGTCCATAATCTCAAAAATATTTCGCTCGACATTCCGCACGGTGAACTTATTGTCATCACAGGACCAAGCGGAAGCGGAAAGAGTTCGCTTGCTTTTGATACGATTTTTGCCGAAGGACAACGCCAATATCTTGAATCGCTTTCTGTTCACGCCCGATCTTTTTTGCAACGGTTGGAACGTCCCGATGTTGATTTGATTCGCGGGCTGCAACCGACTGTTGCAATTAATCAGCGTGGACGGATGCGCAACCCGCGCAGTACGGTTGCCACACTCACCGAAGTGTACGATTATCTACGGCTTCTCTATGCGCGATGCGGTCTTCCTCATTGTTTCCGGTGCGGACGCCCGATCCGGCAGCAATCGTCGCAACGGATTCTCGAAGAAATCATGGCGTTTCCCGATGGTGTACGTTTTATGCTTCTTGCTCCGGTTATTCGCGGACAGAAAGGGGAGCATCAGGAAGTTTTTCGTAAAATCGCCAAAGCGGGTTTTGTTCGGGTTCGGGTTGATGGTCAACTGCTCGACATTGAACAACTGACGAAACTTGATCCGAATCAATGTCACGATATTGAGGCAGTCATTGACCGAATCATCCTGAAAGACGGAGTTCAAAACCGGCTTGCCGAATCATTGCAGCTTGCCCTAAAACACGGCGAAGGAACAATCTTAGCTGTGTACGAAAAAGAACGGATGACGAATCCCGACGGTTCGACAAAAAGTATCTGGAAAGATATGATTTTCAGTACACTTTATGCTTGTCCAAAATGCAAAACCCATTTTGCCGAACTCGAACCGCGAACATTTAGTTTCAATAGTCCTTATGGTGCTTGTCCGAAATGCGAAGGAACAGGGCAGGACGGCGAAAATATTTGTACGGAATGTCAGGGCAGCCGCCTGCGTCCTGAAGCACGAAATGTTACCATCGGCGAAAAACGGATTTACGAACTTTGTGCGTTGACCATTGAGGCATCGCTTGAATTTTTCAGAACACTGGAATTACCGTCCGAAAAACAGGACATTGCGAAACCGATTTTGGAACAGATGATTCCCCGCATCGAATTTCTGAACAAAATCGGTCTTGACTATCTGACTCTCGACCGACCGGCGGACACACTCAGCGGCGGTGAATTACAACGTGTCCGGCTGGCAACCGGTCTTGGCGGAGGATTGATCGGTGTTTGTTACGTTTTGGATGAACCGTCTATCGGTCTACATCCGCGCGACAACCGCCGATTGCTGGACGCCATGCGTTTGTTACAAAAACAAGGCAACACCGTTATTGTTGTCGAACATGATGAAGCCATCATCCGCGAAGCCGACCGAATCATCGAAATCGGTCCCGGTGCAGGACGTTTCGGCGGGGAAATTGTTGCAAAATGGAAAATGGAACACGGTACATGGCAAAAGGAAAATTCTGAAAACCGGCATTTTGACAGCGAAAATTTTGAAAACGGAAATTTTGAAAGCGGACTTTCCGAAACAGATTCACACGATTTTCCGTTTTCAACATCCTCTTTTCCGTTCAACCGGCGAAAAACGATTCATTCGCACGAAATAGTACTGAAAGATGTTACGACAAATAATCTAAAAAATGTTACGGTTTCATTTCCGCTAGGAACCTTAATTTGTGTTACCGGCGTAAGCGGCAGCGGCAAGAGTTCGCTGCTCAACGAAACGCTGGTTCCTGCGGTTCGGGACTATTTATCGAACAAAAAGCCAACCGGAACATTCCGCCAATTGAAGGGCGTTGACAAAATCGACAAATTGGTTGAGGTGGATCAATCACCGCTTGGGCGTTCTTACCGGAGTAATCCGGCAACCTACACGGGCGTCTTCGATGAAATCCGCAAGATTTTCGCAACAACAAAAGACGCCAGACGGCGTGGTTACAAGGCGAGCCGTTTTAGTTTCAATGCTTCGGGTGGTCGTTGCGAGGCGTGTCAGGGACAGGGAACGCAAAAAATCGAGATGCATTTTCTGAACGATTTATATGCCGTCTGCCCGGTTTGTAACGGTCAACGCTTTAACCGGCAAACTCTTGCCGTCAAATACAAAGGCAAATCGATTGCTGATGTTCTTGAGATGCCGATTGATGAAGCGGCACCATTTTTCTGTAACATTCCGCAAATTGACCGGTTTTTGCAGAGTTTGAAGCGGGTGGGGCTTGGATATTTACCGTTGGGTCAATCGTCTTCGATGCTTTCCGGCGGTGAGGCGCAACGGGTTAAGTTGGCGACGGAACTTGCCAAAACCGAAACAGGAAAGACCCTTTATGTTCTTGACGAACCGACGACCGGATTACATTCGGGCGATGTCAAACGGCTTTTGGATGTTCTATCGGGACTGGTCGAACGGGGCAACACGGTCATTGTGATTGAACACCACCTCGACGTGATGCGAACCGCTGATTGGATTATTGATCTTGGTCCCGAAGGCGGAATTCGCGGCGGTTTCATTACCGCAACAGGAACACCGGAACAAATTGCCGCACTGGAAAATAACGTAACATCAACTTATCTCCGGGACGTTTTAAATAATAAAATAAAATAATAAAACTTACCTTTCTGTGAATTATTTCTTCCTGTTCATTTGGTGGAGTTTCAATTAAGCAAGGTAGGCGACCTATCCTTATTTTAATTGAAACTTCAAAAACGGAACTGGAGAAAAAAATTAAAAAAGAACGCTTGACTTTTTATTTTGTTTTATGTAAACTTGTGTCTTATGTTTTGGGTTTAGTTACGGTTACTTTCATAAAAATGAAATGACCATGAAAAACCTAATGCAACCGAAAAACA
>JAISQH010000645.1 GCA_031274385.1 Planctomycetaceae bacterium
GGGTCACTCGAAAAAAACGGAATCTCGCGACCGCCCGAATCAGGAACAACAAAATTCAATCCGTCCGATTCCACAGGATAATAAGAGAAATGGTAGTTGTAAAAAAGAAGAGCAACAAATAAAGTACAAAATAACCCGCTTGCTGCTGCGGCAAGAACCGCCAGACAATAAAGCAATTTAATACCCGGAACCTGACTGGTCTCTAAAATCGTTGGCATGACCCATAATTTATCAAACAAACGCCCCGCCGTCAATAAAGACCGTCAACGTAACCGTCTCTTTTGTTTTTTCAAGTTTGCGCGCAAAGACGCCAAGAGGCAGAGAAATCAGAACACTTTCTTTAACTTCTTTCTTCCTGTAAAGAATTTCTTTGCGTCTTTGCGCGCAATCTTTGTGTTCTTCATGCCTTTGTGCGCAATTCATTTTAAACTTTGCGGATTGACTGATAAACAGACTTGACAAATGAAATTAATTTTACGAAACTTATGTTACTGCCAATGAAAAGCCCAATGAAAAGTTCTTACCATTTGAACCATGAAACCATTTATTAAAATTATTAAAATTATTAAAATTATTAAAACGATTTTGTTGAGCGGATGGATTGTTGTTTTGTTGTTTATTTCGCGTTTTGTGTTTGCGGAAACGCCGGAACCGGTTGTGTTGCCGACTGCGGAATCGGTAGCGGAACCGGTTCCAACAGCAACACTTATTCCGCCAAAATCGGAACGGCAAGAGCCGTATCGTGTGTTTTTTCCGGTTGACCGGTTCCAGAAAATTGTCGGCAACACGGTTTATATTCCGATGGAGTTTCTGCAATTATTGTCGCGGAATGTCAAGATTGCCGGTCCCGAACCGCTTTGGAATATTGAGCGGGCGGAATATCATGGCTCGCTCGTCCGCAATCCGCTCACTCAAGACATCGAACTCGCCGACGATTTCAAAGTCATTTTCGAAATCAATTTAGATACTGAAAATGTCGCAATGACGTTTCCTTTGTTACCGCTTTTCCAAGACCGTGTTTTTTGGGATTCAAAACCGATTCAGGCAATCCGGCGAACAGCGGCAAACCAAGAGGGCGGTTCTTTGATTTTCAATATTGAGAACGAGAAAAAAGGAAAACACCGCTTGGAAATTTCTCTTGCACCGAAGCAAGAAGAACATGATAAAACCCGGCGGATTTCTTTTACGATTCCCAAAGTTCCTAACGCCGTTCTTCGTCTGAAAACGCCGCAAGACGCTCCGGCAATTAACGTTGCGGAATGTTTGGGAGCGGTCACGCCCAATTCGATGATGTCGCCGAATTTAGTTGCGGAAATCGGTGCTTCGGACAAACTTGTTTTTTCGTGGAGTAACGAACTAAATCGCGGTGTTTTGACAACCGCCGATGCGGAACAATTTTTCTGGCTCTGGGCAAAACCGACGCAAGTTGAAATTCGTGCGTTTTTTCGTTTCCGAATTGAGGGCGGTCGGGTTCCGTCTCTTCATCTTCAGACGGATCCTCGTTGGCACCGTTCCGGTCCGTTTCATTGTGAAGAATATCCGATTGAGCAAATGGAAACGTATCTTGATTTGACCAACCCTGACGAAATGCCATTGTCCCAAAACGAGGTGACGCGGTTGGATTTCAAGACGCCTGTTTCGGGAATTCTGACCGTGAGTGCGGGTTTTGTTCTTCGCGATTTTAACGGAGTCGGCAAAATCCGGCTTCCTCAATTTCGTGCGTTACAATCACGAATTACCAAGTCCATGCTTGCGGTGTCTGCGGAGCCGGTGATGGAACTTGATTGTCCGAACTTCGGTTTGGGAACCGGCTTTGAAACCGGTTTTCCCGGTTCCGTCGGCAAGGAACATCCGTTGGCGGAATATGATTTGACCAAAACGGATTCTTCGTGGTTGTTGGCAATTCGCACGAAAAATCAAACGCCGACTGTTAAGTGGAGTCAATCGGTTTGTTTCAATGACGGTGATTCCGGGTTACTTTGTTCCGGCGAGTTTTCTGCGGTTCGGGAAGTTTTTTTGCAACGTTTTTCTACTCCCGGATTTTTTCGGTTGGAATCGGTTGAGGTTCGGGATTCCCGGCAAAATCCTGTTGAGGTTCGTGTCACGGAAACAACTTCGGAATCGAACAAGGAAAAACGAACTCATTGGATTATTTTTCTCAAGCGGGCGGTTTCGGGAAATTATTCGATCACGGTTCGCGGCAATTTCGCAACTGAAATCAGCAAATCAGGACAGACAGGACAACCGGTTCCTTTGGTTCTTTTTGACGGGGTTCGGACGGAAGAAAAATTATTGAACGTTTTTCGGACTTCTGCTGTTGTTGCTGAAATCCGAACGGAAGAAACGGATTGGGTTGTATCGGAAATCGCGCCGGTTGCGCCGAACATTTTTCAGGATTCGTTTCCGTTACGTTCATGGAAATGGAAGGAATCGCCGTCTGCTCCCGAAAACAACCGAACCGCGCCACCGCAACCGGTTGATTGGACAATTCGTGTTCCGACATTTTCACTTGTTCCAAACAAGCCGATTATTCGGGGAGAACAAATTATTACTGTTTCACGAAGTACAACGGATGTCTGGAATGTTTTATTTGATGTTCTCTGGGATATTTCCAACGGCGAATTGGAAACGGTTCGGTTCCGTTGGGACGAGCAATGCGGTTCGACGATTTCGATTGAGCCGGCGGTTCCGTTCACGTTGGAGCAGAGCGACGGTCATTCCCATTTAATTTTGTCACAAAAGATTCCTTTTTCCGGTCAACAGCATTTTCGGATCAAGGCAACGCTGAACACAACAGGAACTTCTATTTCCATTCCGAAACTTGTTCCTGAACTGAACAAGGCGGAAAAAGTTGAAACGAAAACTTATGTTATTTTGCCTCGATATGCAGACGAAGAGGTGATTCCTTGGGATTTGAACCGTCTCGAAACGGTTGATGATGTAACTCAAAAGTTGTTGGAAGAAAAAACGGCAAAACCTCTTGAGGAAAATAAAGTACCGATTTCCGGTTCGGCATTTCCTGTTTCGGAGGGAATGACTGCCGGTCAGGTTCGGAGCATTATTGTTCAGGAACCGGAGTCACGTTTATTTCTTCGGGCAACAGGGAACGGAACCGACGATTTTACGGCAACAATTACACGAAAAAATTCGCCGTCGGTGGTAAGTCTTTACGATATGAATTTTTTTATCAAAGATAATGGGACGTTATTTGGTTGTGTCACAATTGATTTGAAGAGTCGCGGGCAAGACAATTTTATTCTGCGAATGCCGCCGGATTATGAATTGATTCGTGTTACATGTTCCGGTATTGCGTCGAAGGGAATGAGGTTATCGGAAGACCGTTGGAAAATTGATCTTTGGTCAAGCGATTATCCGCAACGAATTCGTATTGTTTTTCACGGCGTTTTGTCTTCGTCCGCCGGAAAATCCGAACCGTTTTCGCTTTCCCGATTCAATCAGGAACGCGGGACAACCTCGCTTTATTTTCCGGTTCTTGAAGGGGTTACTGTACAACAAACGCTTTGGACCGTTTCTTTTGAGAGTTATCGGGACAGATTGTTCCCGCCGTTTGATTTGACGCTGTTTCATGCGAGCAAATCCGGTGTTCCGGCATTTTCGGCTTCGCGGAATGGTTTTGATGCGGCGGTTTCGCTCGGTCAACACCCGCTCATTTCGGGAAATCAGGCAATGCAGACATTGCTCCAGATTAATTTGATACGTTTAAACAATCTTCTTCTTGTTTTAAGTTCTGTTTCTGCGCCGGCTCCGGCGCGGTTTGAAGAAGTCAAACGTTGGTTTACCCATTGGTCGGACGAATGGTTTTCCGCCGTCAACACGGTGGAATATCAAACCAAGAATTTTCCGTCAACGCTTCAATCCGGCGGTCATAATTTTCTTCTTGATCCGGCGATTCCGGCAGAATCCGCTTCAGGATTTATTGGAACCATTCTTGAATCAAAAAATCTTCCTGTATTGATTGAGGCGTTAATGCAACGTTATCAGAGTGATGTTTCGTCAAAATTCTTATCAACGGCAACTGTTTCGGAGCGTCAACATCGCCAACCGCAATTATTTTTTTCCAACTCACCGCTTCCGTGGCGTGATCGTACCATAGAAGATGCATCTTATTTTTTTGGGGTGAACGAGGAACCGTTGAGTGAGATTCGTTTGACAACGAATCCTGAGGGTTATCATTTACCGTTTTTTTTGCGTTATCGTTCGTTAAATCATTTATTGCTTGGTTTGGCAATTCCGGTTCTTCTTTTGATTTTATCGATACGGTTTCACGTTTTGGATTTATTTTTTCAATTTCCTCATTTTTGCGGTATTGTTTTGGGATTATTACTTTGGAGTTTGTTCC
>JAISQH010000648.1 GCA_031274385.1 Planctomycetaceae bacterium
TCGGGCGGCGCGGGTTTTCGTGTCGAAATGGTTGAAGGAACCGTTACATTGGACGGTACACCGATAGAAGGTGCAACTATAACATTTGTTCCTTCCGAATCGGGTATTGGTAAATCGGCGTATGCCCGAACCGATGTTAAAGGTTTCTTTCAATTAACGGCGGTTCAAGGCGGTCAAAGCGGAACCGGAACAATGATCGGTAACTATCTTGTTGCAATTAGTAAAGATATTCCGTCACGGGAACCAACTGACAAAGAACTTGCTGATCAGGAACGAGGTATTTCTTTTGAAATTCCAATAATCCCGGTCATTCCTGTAATGTACAACAACGCTCAAACTTCCGGTTTGACAGCCGAAGTTGTTAAGGGAAAAAACATTTTTAATTTCGATCTGAAATCGAACGAAAATCTCAACAAAAAATAATTCGATGAAACACAAATTACTGATTATTATTGGAACGTTGTTCCTTCTTTTTCCGAATTTGCTTTTAGCGCAGGCGGTTCCGCCCCAAGGGGAACCAACAAACCCGACCGAAACGGCACAACAAAACAAGGCACCTCAAGGAGTTGACCAGAAGGACTACGATGCTTATCGGAGTTTGGTTTCCGCTCTTTCTGTTGAAGAACAGGCTTGGGAACAGACGCTCGAAAAATATCTCGGCGGCTTTTATTTTCCGTTACACCTTAAGGACAAACTAGCAAAACGGAGCAACGCTTGGGATTTTGTGAAGGACGATCCGAATCTGCCGCGAATTATTTTGATTGGTGATTCTATTTCCCGTTCTTACACGCAACCGGTTCGCAAATTGCTTGAAGGCAAGGCGAATGTCCATCGCGCCCCAGCCAATTGCGGTCCGACAACAACCGGTCTTCGTGAAATAGATGGTTGGCTCACCGAAGGACAGGGCAATGGCAATTGGGATATTATTGTTTTCAATTTTGGCATACATGACCGAAATCGTTCCACTAAAGAGTATGCTGAAAATCTTGAAAAATTACTCAAAAAATTACAAAAAACCGGAGCGAAACTACTTTGGGTTCGCACAACACCGTTCAATGACAAAAACGATCCGGCTGATGCTCCGTTGAGAGGTTCGCATTTGAACGAGGTTGCGGACAAAATGATGAAGGAACACGGTGTTCCGATTTGCGATCTTTATACAACATTTGCAGAACGGGCAAAGGAATTGATCGGCGAAGATCGAACTCACTTTACCGAAACAGGTCAAAAAGCACTTGCCGAAGAAATTTACCGTTCGATTACACCGCTCTTGGAAAAAAATCCGTAACAGATCAACGTAATAATCTCATCTGTTTTTGATCGAGTTGATGAATCGTAATTCTCAATTTCGTTATTGACGAAATACTTCGGCTAATATTTTTTGTACCATATTCTCAATCTCGAAATTGCGATAGGCGTATGCAATCAAATCTTCTCGATCTTGAACTTTCAGTATCTCTTCCCAAGGAATGAGTCGTCGTTTTTGGTTTTTGGCGGGCTTGTATTTCTTCCATTCAGGAAATGACAGAGTCAATTTAGCCAAATCACCATCTTCCCAATCGTAATTATATTTGTTCATTAAACAATACAACTCAACACCCTCAGATAATTCAATGAGTTCTTCTCTCCACAGTCTTATATTCTCCGGATGACAAATTCTTTTGACTGAGTGCGTTTCAGGTAGAATCTGAATATAGCGAGTCCATTCATCGGATCGCGGAGCATCAATTCCACGAATAAGATCAAAGACTGAGCCATGCACCGGTCCGTGTTGCATGGCATAAATCTCTCCACCAATGAACATCGCACCTTCTTTTGCTAAATAATTTCGTTCGGCAATATAAAGCAGTTGGAGAATATCGAGGTCGTATACCTCTTTTCTGTGTCTTTTTTTTTCAATTCCTTCCAATAGAACAGCCGTCGCCATAAGAGCTTGATCGAACTTGAATGGAAAGTGATAGGTACTTGTGTTTGGCATAATCAGTCTAATTTTGGAGGAAACATTCTTCAATATTGTCCAATTTTAATGATTACTTTACATCCGTCAAGTTCCTTAGTTACGACAGCGCAATCATATTTATTAACCACGAAATACAGTCGAGTAAACAAGGGCGACCTCTCTCCGAGAGATCGCCTACCTTACTTAATTGAAACTCCAAAAACGGAACGGGAAAAAAAGAGAACCGAAAACTAAAGTGGAATGAGTATGGTATGCTTTAAGTTTTAAGTACGAAATCAACAACAGACACCGATTTTGTCAGGGACTATCGACCAAATCGAAATCAAAAGTATTTTTTCCCGAAACAACAATTACTTTGAGCGGCGTGGTTATTGTAGATGAATACACCGTAGGTAATAGTGATCTCGAAGTCATCACATCAACTTCTTTTCCATCAGGATCAATTTCTTTTTTTCCGGTCGGAATATTTTCTGATTTGTTGATAATGACAATATATTCTCCCGGTGTGGTTCCTTGATCGACTGCGCCGAGCATTGTTTGGAGTTTATACGCTCCCTGAGAATCAGTTCGTCCATACGCCGGCGAACCATTTGAAACAGGTGAAAAAGCAATATTGGCATCAGCAACAGGAGTTCCTTTATATGTTACGGTTCCTTCAACATAATCCGTTTTGATAACGGAAGAACCATGACAGCCAATAATGAACAAAATCCAAGTCCCAACACAAATAGACGATGTGATCCGAAATGACATTTTCATTGAAATCCCTCTAAATGGTTAAATGGTTAAAGTTATGAATCTTGACAGAAAAAACAACATAATACAAAAATCATTTCCGTTGCATTTTATATGTCTGTAACGGAAGATGATTTTCTGTTTCACTAAAGAGACGACGGTTCGCCGCAACCAATTGTTCCCATTGCCCCCCAAACACCATACGTTGAAGGACCGGAGAATTTATAGGGATTTGTCGCGTCTCCGCCAATTCCTTCACCAAGATATTTTGTTGGATCACCACAATTGATTGTCTCACTAATAAATTTAACGGAGCCGTCACAAAGTGAAGCGTTGGCTCCTCCTCCGTGATAACTTGATGCGTTGATATATCCTCTGTTATCATCTTGTGAGGGAATACAAGTTGGGGCGTTGGGTGGCAAAGCGGTAAAGAATGCGGAGTTAACACTTCGTGATTCTCCCCAATTTCGGGCTTTCCATGCTTGAACTGTTGTGGCGTTTAACATTCCGCCGCTACCACGAAAAGCGAGACACACGGACGGTGTCGAACCCCAAGTAATACTTGTGTCATAGGCAACTCCGGTAATGATACTACGATCATCAAGGCGTGGATTAGATGAAGCTGATTCTGCAAAAACAACGGTATTACTTAATCCATCTGAAATTGCAGCAAAATCAATTGTTTTCTTTCCTCCGTAATCCATGCGTCCATTTTGAAAAAAACCACGACAATTCATCCCGTCCCAAGTGCCGGGAGTACCACCTGACCCGGTATTCGGAACTTCACGGTGAGGTGTTGAAACATCTCCTTTACAACCAAAATAATTAGAACAACCGTTATAGGTTCCGACTTGGCGATTATTTCCGCCAGAGGGACACAGTAAACCGGTAAATTCAGTATTAAACGGATTAGGAGATGTTGTCGTCCCATCAGCATTGAGAACCGCCGTTCCGCCGCCTCGCTGATCTGGAATATATTGATTCGAATATCCGCTTCCGGCATTAACGGCATTTTGGCAATGCATTTTTAATTTTTCATAAAACGCCTGTTGCTCCATGTAAGGCAAGAGAACAGTGTGGAAATTCCAGACATCAACACGATCTAACCGAGTTCCTGTAGTTCCGGGTCTGATGTAGGATTCTACCCAGATCGGTTCATACGAACCAGTTGGACAACGTTGCATCGTATCGTGAAAATTGTGTAATGCAATTCCTAACTGTTTCAAGTTATTGGAACATTGCATTCTTCGTGCTGCTTCCCGTGCCGCCTGCACGGCTGGAAGTAACAATGCAATCAAAACACCGATGATTGCAATGACCACCAAAAGCTCAACAAGTGTAAAAGCATAATGTTTTCGAATAAGACTCATAATTATATCTCCTAAAATGAAATGGAATTAAAATAATAATAATTTAAGATACGAAATTAGAAACGGTCACTACATAACGAAACTATAAAGAACCAGCAGAATCTTTGCCATTCGAAGAGCCGATGGCTCCCCAAACACCATAAGTGCTTGAACCTCCCCATTTTTGCGGATTGGCTGAATTGAAACCGGTTTGCCCTTCTCCTGACCGTTTGGTTGGATCTCCTGCGTCAATTGTTTCAGAAATAAACCGTACCGCACCGTCACATAAAACAACATTGATACCGCCGCTGTGATAACTACTTGCTCCAACGTAATAGTCATCACCATCACCGCCGCCAGTTAAACATGTTGGAGAGTTGGGAGGAAGAATCGTCTGAAAGGTGGAATAGACATACCGAGAATCTCCCCAACGCCAACCCTTGTTACCATAAAACGCTTGCGAACCGGATAATGTCTTGAAATCTCCGCCTATTCCTTCCATAACGGCACATTCACTGGGTGTATGACTTCCATTGGCAGACCGTTGGTCAAGCGGAGTGTTATTAATGACACCGGAAAGAATTTTGGTATCACTGTTACTTTCACTAATACAACTTTCAGATGCCCAAAGAGTATTACTGGTTCCATCTGTTATGTGAGCGAATTCTTGAAGAACTTGCGAACCATCCGCAAGAGGACCGCGGGTTTCCGACCATCCGCGAGGTCCCATTAAATCTCCGCGATTACCATGATAACTGTTTCGTCCCAGTGTTCTTCCTGCAGGAGCATTTCGATTCGGATCGGAAGGACAGAGTAACGCTGGAATTTTTGCACAAAATGGGGAATCAATGGTTCCCGAATCGGTTAATACAGTCGTTTTACCCGGTTCCGGACAACGGGCTCGATCATAGGTAACACTTGCACAAGCCTGACATTGAGAATTCAGATCAGCAAAAATACTTTGCTGTTCCAGAAACGGAAGGCACGAACAAATGTAGTTGTAGACATCGGTTCCATCGAGTGCCGTTGTTGTCCCCAATCTTTTATAAGACAACCATTTAGGGTCCTTGATCAAGCATGGAAGCCGCTTATTAGTGTCATGGAAATTGTGAACGGCGATACCAAGTTGTTTGAGTTGGTTGGAGCACTGCATTCGCCTTGCGGCTTCGCGCGCCGCCTGAACCGCAGGCAAAAGAAGTGCGATTAACACGCCGATAATCGCAATCACCACAAGAAGTTCGACTAACGTAAAGCCGAATGGGACGTAACGAATAAGAGTTGGTGATTTTACAGAGAAACGTTTGAAGAACGAAAACTTTCCGTTCTCCGTTTTTACCTCTCCGCTACATACAGCCCCCCCCCCCCCGTCTTTACCCATCTTAACATACTGTTTTTCGTAGCTAAATTTTTCATGGTCAGTCTCCTTTTTGAAAAATAGTGAAACAACATGCCTTGCGTCTCAATCGCAAAACAGACTCCTCAAACAGGTTTTCCAGATTACACGAAACAAAAACAGATGTCAAGACCTATTTTTTCTTTTTTAAAAAAATTTTTCTGATTATTCCAGATTTGGGGGGCGTTTTTTTTTCCGGTTTGAGGTGGCGACGATGAGGTTTTGGAGCCAATCATCGGCGTAACGTTTGTCGTTTAGGCGTTCCGCTGGGCA
>JAISQH010000029.1 GCA_031274385.1 Planctomycetaceae bacterium
CACCCCCCCCCCCCCCCCCCCCCCCCCCCCCCCCCCCCCCCCCCCCCCGGCCCGCCCTATCTGTGGTGGAGAGGTAAAAGCAGAAAGCGGCGAGTTTTTGTTTTTCAAAACTCATTCTGTTCGTTCTTCACCTCCTCTTCGTAACTTTCTGTTCGGCTTCACGTTGGTCGAACTTCTTGTGGTGATTGCGATTATTGGTGTCTTAATCGCATTATTGTTACCTGCTGTTCAGGCTGCACGCGAAGCGGCGCGGAGAATGCAATGTACCAACCATCTTAAACAACTTGGTATTGGTGTTCACAATTTCCACGACACCCGAATGGGCTTGCCGCCTGTTACAATTTATAGTGGCGGAAACGATAGCCGTGTTTCGTTTTGGGGAATCATTTATCCCTTTATCGAACAAACGTCGCTTTGGAATGAACTGACACAATACGGTCTTCAAAATGCCGTGATGAATGGTTGGTGGCGCGGAACAACGTTGGGAGGTTATACTGCCGGTACTCAAATGAATGAAGATAAACGAAAAGCCTTTGGTTCCACTTCGATTTATCGTTGTCCAAGCCGTCGAGGAAGCGGACCAATCTTTACCGAAGACCCGACTCCAACATTAGATCCGACATGGTTCACTTATCATTTAGGACCACAAGGAGATTACGGAGTTGTTTTTGCCAACAGTGCCGGTGCGTTTTATGTCAACAGTCGTCCCGATTATGAAAATGCGATTGCCCGGTCACGTTGTCCTTTTCGTGTTGCGCTGCTGGAAATTGCCAACGATTATTCTTCATGGAAACCGAGAGACACGATGGCATGGTGGCAAGATGGAACAAGTAACCAAATCCTCCTCGGTGAAAAACATATCCGTCCTGATGATGTCGGTAAATGTGTTCGGTATGATACTGGTGGAAATGCTGAGGATCGGGATACTGCCGGCGATTGTTCTATTCTTGTTACAGGATACTGGCGGAGCAGTGCAATGGGACGCCCCGTAACTTACCGATTTAACTCATCGGCAATTGCCAGCGGTGATAATGGAGCAACTACCAATGAAGGCGATCCAAACGATCCAATTGTCAATAATATTGCCAATCGACCGGATATGCCTTATGGAGGACAAAATCTGGAATCCAGCCGATTTGGAAGTTTTCATCCGGGCGTTTGTATGTTTTTACTTGGCGATGGGGCTGTTTATCCGTTTCCTGTAACTATTTCACGAATCCCGTATCATCGTTGGGCAATGGTTGACGATGGCAATCAAGTAACATTGCCGTAACTATAAAAGAAACCGGAAGTTTCGATAAGTCCTGTCGTTGCTTCCGGTTTTTTTGTACATTCTGTTGATTGCTTTCTAATAAAATCGTTTGGTTCGTAAACCGTCTCTTTTTTTTACAGAAAGAGAAGAAGTGAAAGAAAATCTTCTGATCTCTTTGCGTCTTTGTGCGAAACATTAAAAAACAAAATAGACTGTTACCTACAAATCAGGGTATTAAAAAAGGCGCGTTGGTGGTATAATTCTTCCTATTGTCTGAACAGGATTTTTTGGATTGACAAGATTAATAGGATAATCTACCGGAAGTAACTGTTGCGTTGGATTAGGATTTCCTTTCCGTGTTGAAAAACAGAGATTTAGAATAGTCAATTATTCTCAATATTCTCAACAGACTATCCTACCAATTTTATCAATCCGAAAAATCTTGTTCAGACAATTGTTGGGGGTTGGGGACTATAATCAACGTTGAATTAACAACAACGTCATTTTTTCAAGGAGAATTCAATGCGTTATGTTCTACTATTTTTATCAACAGCGATTTTCTTTTTCACGGCAAGATTCCATGTTGAAAAACTGGTTGCGGAGGAAACAATCGGCAAACGACCTTACGAAATGGTCAACGCCAACCGGACACAAGACGCCCGCCCTACCTTGTGCGATTTTGAAAATCTTGACAGTTGGGCAGTCGAAACCGTTGAAACCGAAGCCACCTTCGACCGAAGCCGTGAACAACAACTATGGGGCGATTACGTTGGAAAATTAACGTACAAATTCGCTCCGGCCGGAATTAAAAAACCGCCGGTGATCACAATCAAACCGCCCAAGCCGATTCCCGTAACAACATCGTTCGATTGCGTCAACATTTGGATTTACGGTAACAATTGGTCGTGGGAATCCGTCACATCAACTCCGCGTGTCCGGCTTGATTTGTTACTCAAAAGTAAAACCGGACAACCTGTCAAAGTACATCTCGATACGGTACGGTGGAAAGAATGGTTTCTCATTCACCGCAAACTTTCTGAAGAACAACTCAAATTACTCGGCGATGTACCTCAATTTGAAGGTTTTGAAATTCATAACGGACTCAATACGGAACCGCGAACAATTTATTTTGACAATATTTCATTCTACAAAGAAGAACTTAAACCGTTACAATATGAGCCGCGTCCGTTGCGTGGCATTTCGTTACCAAAAAGTCAAACGACCGGAACCAATACAGGTTCCGGCAAATTACCGTTTCCAAATCGTGAAGAGACGATTCTGTCAAGTAATTTATGCACGGAATTTAAGAATAACCTGACAATTGCCGACAACGGAAAATCGTTTCGGTTTGAATATCAGGGAGCCGACGGTCATCTTGCTTGGAATTACGTACCGAAAACAGGAACGTTTGCCGATTTGAATTTGGAATGGACAGAACCTGCCACTTCGTCCGGTTCCTCTTCCCGAATCTTTCAATTTCAAAGCGGCGGTCTTCGTTTTGTCAACGAACCGGCGAAAGATTCCGTAACGCTTCTTTCCATTTCAAACGAAAATAATATTGTAACCGCTCGTTGGCAGTTCAGCGTTGGTGCTGACAAACAGGAAGTGGAGTATCGTTTTCAAATCGTACAAAAATCGCTTATTATTGATGTATGTTGTCAAGGCGGAAACGTCAGCGAAGTTGTTTTTGGTAAAATTTCAGGAACAAAAAATCCGCAATTGATTACCGTACCGTATCTCACCGGACACGGCACAAACCGACCTGCTGTTCTTGTGGACGGCGGCGATCCGGCGAAACCGTTGTTTTTTCTACCGATCATTGATCACACGCGGTCAAACGCTTCGATGTTGTTTTTCGGAAACAAAATCGAAAAAGAGACTGTCATTTTCGATAGCGGAAGCCGATATAAAACGAAAACAGACGGCAAACGCAATGACTGTTTTGAACGGATATTCCTAACTGTTTCGCCGCTTTTCGATGAAGTGTTACCGAATATTCCGAACAATCAATCGCCATGGAAACATGTTACGGCGGAACGTGTCTGGCGGTCGCACGGCTCCTCGAATCATGATCACGATTTCCAATATTGGAACAGAATCAGGCGTTACGGTGCCGAAAAAATGTTGATTACGGATCACGAAACGCTGTGGCGTGACGGCGGCGAAAGTTTCACATTCCGAACCTACGCTGCGCCGGGACGCGGCGGTGATGAAGGTCATAAAACGTACACACAAAAAATTCATGGTCTCGGTTATATTTACGGACCGTACAATAATTATGCCGATTATGCTCCGGTCAATGAATTTTGGAACGAAGATTGGGTAACGCGGCTTCCCGATGGCAATTTTCAACCGGCTTGGGCAAGATGTTACAATCCGAAACCAAGCCGCGCGGTTGAAACAGAACCGAAAATTACCGAAATTGTACAGAAAAAATTCGGTTTTAATACGGCGTACTGCGATGTTCACACGGCGGTAATGCCTTGGGAATATGTTGATTACGATTCTCGTGTTCCCGGTGCCGGAACGTTTGCTGCAACATTTTATGCTTACGGTGAGATTTTGTTGCACCAAAAGAAAATCTGGGGCGGTGCTGTTTACAGTGAAGGCAACAATCATTGGTATTACAGCGGTTTGACCGACGGCAATTACGCACAGGATCAATCGTACAGAATTTCAGTCAATCCCTGGCTTGTTGATTTCGATCTGTTGAAAATACATCCGCTTGAAAATAATTTCGGAATGGGCGATACGGGGATGTTCTTCGGCAAGGATGATTTTCGCACAGAAAAGAACCGGCAATCAACGCTTGACCGTTTTTTAGCGGCAACATTGGCGTTCGGACACACCGGCTTTTTGACGATGGAATTTGGTCTTTCCGGCGGGCTGCGGTCTTATTTTACTGTTCAACAAATTGCAAAACGTTACGGTACGCAAAATGTTAAGTCAATTCGTTACGCCGATGAAACCGGAAAATCATTGACCACATCGCAAGCTGTTGCCGCCGACAAAGTTAAACTTAATCGAATCACCGTCGAATATGAAGATGGTTTAACAATTTTCGTCAACGGTAATAATGAAACGTCATGGGATTTTCATGACGATAAAAGAAAAATGACGTCTTTATCGTTACCGCCGAATGGTTGGTATGTCCACGATCCAAAGGGAAATCTGAATGCGAGTTCTATCGAACAAGACGGCAAACGGATTGATTATGTTGATTCTCCGGCGTATCTTTTCGCCGAAGTTCGGAATCATTCAAAGGGTTCGCCGTATCGGTTGAAGCGTTTGCTTTTTGATCGGCAACTTATCGTACTGAAAAATGTGGATGATCAGGGACGTTGGGAAATAATTGTCGGCGAACCGAATTACGACGCCCGCAGTACACTTCACGCTGTTCGTTTGGACAACGATGCCGATGCTGACGCGGTTGCTCTTAATTTTGAACGAAAAGAACTCGGCAAGGCGGAAACACGTTACGCTCGCGGAATGGTTCACGT
Organism: Planctomycetaceae bacterium; assembly: GCA_031274385.1. Taxonomy (GTDB): domain Bacteria; phylum Planctomycetota; class Planctomycetia; order Pirellulales; family Thermoguttaceae; genus WRKP01. The sequence goes on from JAISQH010000029.1 coordinate 4,753, forward strand.
CATGCCGGTTGATGGTGCGTTCAGTTATCTGCTGACGCCGAAGGCAAAACCGGACAGTGTTCCCGATTCCGAACAGATTCAATCTGAACGGATTCAAGCGGTTCCGGGCGAAAATATCGGCACGATTATGATTCCGCCCGATACCAAGCCTGACCGTTTATATTGGGCGGATGGTCTTGATTTCGATATTGTTTCACTTTGCAACATTAAAGAAATACTTGATACGGAAAACAGCCAAATTCATTTTGAAATTCGATCCAATCGTAACACCGAAAATTTGTTCCGTTTTGAATTGCGGCAAGGTGAAAAATCGGAAATAAAACAAGACCTTTCGTTGAAACCCGGTCAGGAACAAAAATTATCGTTCAAAATCGATATTCCGGCGGAACCGAAAATTGTTCCGCTAAAATTTTTAGTTACATCAGATAAGATGAAATTGGAACAAGAATATCATCTCAAGACGGCTCTTGGTTTCCGTGAGATGCCGAAGTTACCGGAACGTTTTGAGAGCGGTTATTGTTATCGCGGCAAGGAGCCAACGGCAATGGACGACAAAAGCGGAGCACACGCTTATTTTATCGAATGTTTTTGTGGCGAAAAAACACAACGCGGTTGGGCGGTTCATCCGCCATTTCGAGACGGTACGGGTTATACCTTTTTGTTGAGCGAATCGGTTACTGTACCGAAAGAGGACGGAGTTGCGTTTTCCGGCGAAGTGGGAATTCGTAACGGCGGTGATCCGTCGGACGGCGTTTTGTATCGGGTCTTTGTCGTTGAACCGGAAAAAGATGAAGTGTTGGCTGGCGAACTTTTGTGGTCGGAACGGAATTGGAGTCCGTTTGTGTGCGATTTGTCCGCTTGGCAGGGAAAAACGGTACGATTTCGACTCGTTGCTGATGTTGGTTTGAACAATAATTCAGTTGCCGATTGGGCAGCATGGGCAAATTTGAAACTGATTCCAACAAAACAAACGCTCTTGACCACACTGGGCATGAAACCTTAAAATAAACGGAAGCGAAAATCAATCGCATGTAACACAAACCCCAAACCCCAAACCACAAAATTATGAAAACTGCTGTATTTAGTACCAAACCGTATGACCGGAAATATCTGATTGATTCAAATCAACATTTCGGTCACGAATTAGTTTTTTATGAAGCGCATTTGAACGACCAGACTTGCCGGTTGACGGAGGGTTTTCAGGCGGTTTGCGTGTTCGTCAACGACGAGTTGAACGACAAGGTTTTGAACTGCCTTGCCAAACACGGTTGCCGTATGATTGCGTTACGTTGTGCCGGTTTTAACAATGTCGATCTTTTGACGGCGAAAAATCTCGGCATTACTGTTGCGCGTGTTCCGGCGTATTCTCCGGCATCGATTTCTGAGTTCACGCTTGGTCTGATTCTGACATTGAGCCGGCATATTCACCGGGCTTGTAACCGGACACGGGAAGGAAATTTCGCGTTGGATGGTCTTCTCGGTTTCGATTTGTACGGTAAAACAGCCGGAGTTTTCGGAACAGGAAAGATCGGAGCAGGAACCGCAAAAATTCTTCTCGGTTTCGGCTGTCACGTTTTGGCTTCGGATTTGTACGAAAATAACGAACTCAAAACGCTTGGTGTTCAGTATGTTTCGCGCGATGAACTGTTTCAGAAATCCGATATTATAACGTTACACTGCCCCTTGTTACCGGACACGCGGCATCTGATCAATACTGAAACAATTACGAAAATGAAACACGGCGTGATGATTGTCAATACGAGTCGCGGTGAATTACTTGATACAGACGCTGCCATTTTCGGGCTTAAAAGCGGTAAGATCGGTTCGTTGGCGATTGACGTTTATGAAGAGGAAGCCGAAGTGTTCTTTGAAGATTTTTCGAGCAGGGTGATTCAGGATGACACCTTAGCGCGGATTCTGACATTTCCCAACGCAATTGTAACAGGACATCAGGCATTCTTCACCATTGAAGCCATGCAGGCGATTGCCCAACAAACACTGCAAAATATCGCCGCATTCGAACAAGGTCAAACGCCGCCGGGACTGGTTCATTGGGAAAATAAAAATGTAACAACAAAATAATTGACACGGAATCAATAATATGGAGATACTACCGGCAGTTATGAAGTTGATGTTTTTGTGAATTATTTTGATAAATTATTTTGATAAATTGTATTATTAACATCTCGTTGTCGCAAAACTTTTAATAATGTGTTCGGTTTGTACAAAAACAACTCCGTAGGAGTTCAATCTGGATAACCCCGTGCAAGCCTGCGCAGCACGGGGTAAGTAGGTAAACAAAACGAGAACTCCGTAGGAGTTCAATGAAAAATGATTAACTTGGGGTGGTGTATCATATAATCGTCTTTATCAAAGTTGAACTCCTACGGAGTTCGACGTTTATTGATACATTTACCCCATGCTGCACTTCGTTTGCACGGGGTTATCAAAATTTAACTCCTACGGAGTTGTTTTAGTTCATAGTTCATAGTTCAAAACGAAAACTTCGTCAACTAAAAGAAACAAAAGAACCATCGCCAAAAAATTAACATAAAATTTATCATTCCGTATCGGAAAACCGACCGTCGGCTACGATCACTTGATGTTACTTGAAGTCTTCAACTGTTTTCGGTATATTCTGAAACGGACTTGAATTTTCCGAGACAGTAATTTTGACAATCATCATCTGATTGTTTTTTTCTTTGGAGTATCCCGGTTTGAAACGGCTGGTGTTAAATCGCTCAATCATTTCAACATTTTCAGGGTTCCACCGGAGATATTCGTCTTCGGAAATACAAAAATATTGACCCAGCAAGAATTTTTGACCCGGCTCTGCCGGTCGCAACATTTTTCCCGTTTGGAACATATAATAATAAACGAACGGAAACGAGGTATGACCAATACTGCGAAGTTCGGTATCAGGCGGAATTTTTCGGAATATTTCCGTGACAGAACTGCCGACGTCCTCGTATTTCGTTTTAAGAATGTCAATGAAAAGCAAATTGTACGCCGATGCGATAAACAAAACAAAAACAATAATATCGGTAATAAAAGCGTTTTTGGTATATTTTTGATACGTGTAGATTAAAGTAATAAAAATCGGTACGCTTACAAGCAAAAGAAGGATCGAAGGAATCAGGCGAATAGGAAAAAACAAATAAAATATTTTAACAATATGACTCTCCGCCCATATCATGTTACAAGCCGACCAAAGACAACAAATCGGCGCAAAAATCGAAACGATAATTATCAACATTTTTCGGAACAAAATCAAAATCTGAAACCATGTTTCTTTTTTCCCCGTCATTTCCTGCATATAACGTTGGCATTGTTCGATCACAACGGCAGACAAAATAACGAAACAAGGAATCATTGGAATGTAATATCGGGTCTTGGCTCCCGGCGGCAGCCAAACGGTAAAAAATGTTACGGCAATCGCGCCAAGACAAAATTTGACCGGAGCCGGAAACGGTTTCAAACGGTTACGGAAATCAGAACTCAAAAATGCAAGAAGGAAAATTGACCAAGGAAACAGAACGGCAAATTGTTCCAATGGATAAACGACCCAATGTTCCAAATAATTCGCAACTCCTTTTTGTTCAAAACGCATGCTAACATCACCCAATAACATCGTTTGTGTTGCTTCCCAATTTGTACTGTAATAAAAAATCATCTGCCACATTCCGAAAAGTCCAAGATAAAGACTAAAACCAATAAGATGTCCGTACGTGAACAAATTTGACAAACGTTTATTAAGGAACAAAGATAAGCCGATTATTGTACAAAAATAAAGCGGGGCTTGCGTGAAACCTTTGTTTAATGTTGCGCATGTCAGAAAAAGATAAGCGACTGTCCATTTGGTTGTATTCGACCAACCATGATGTTCGGCGGCGTGCCAGAAAAGATAGGAGCCGGCAAGCAAGAACGTGAAAAGCATTTCCGTTTCAGCAACACCTCCGTATTTGAGAACATGAAACGTACTGAGAAATAAAAGACCCGCTAAAACAGGAACCATCCCGGAAAAAAAGGTACGGCAATAAAAATAGATCAATAAAGCGGTTGCGATAACTGAAAAAACACTCGGCAATCGACCGGAAAGATGACCAAAATTGCCTAACATCGTTCCTGTTACAGCAATAACCCAATTTTGAAACGGAGGACGAGAAAGAAATAATTCACCCTGAATGGTCGGCACAAATAAATTCCCCGAAAAAAGCAATTCCTGTGCGCAAATGACACGCCGAGGCTCTTCCCCTTTATACGGAAGTTCCTGCAATCTCGGAAGAAAAATAATCAATCCCAACAAAATAAGAAGCAAAACTTCTAATATTGCCTTCCGTTTTTTTGATTGAATTTGACGATCAATGATGTTCATATAAGTTATCGATTCAAAAAATAGAAAATAGAAAAAAATGTAACTGTCTATTTTATTTTTTAAGGATTGCGTGCAAAGTAACTAAAACAACTCCGTAGGAGTTTCATTTTGATAACCCCGTGCAAACGAAGTGCAGCACGGGGTAA
>JAISQH010000619.1 GCA_031274385.1 Planctomycetaceae bacterium
CCTGTAATCTTGACTAAAACACTGAAAATGTCGTACCAAAAATAAAACGGTTGCTCGAAGAGCATCAAGCCTGGCGCGAATACAATGACGCACCGCACGCTGAATTTGTTCCGAATATTCGTCAGAACAATTTCCTAATTGGATGGCGTTTGAGAAGTGCCGTGCAGCGTACCTCAATTCGTTGATTGATGGTACAATTATTCCTCTTGGAGTTGATTGAGAATTGCAGTCATCCTCCTCAATGCTTGCGAGACTACCGACAGAAAGCTCGGCAAATTTAATATCCTCTTCGGCTTTCAAAAAGGCGTCATGAAAGTCTTGGTTTGCTACCATTTAGATTTTTCGGAAAAAAAATAGTCTTTCAATTCGTTTTGAAGTGTATCCATATCTTCTTGAGTAACATATTCTCCCTGTTGCAATGATATGTTTCCTCGCGCAACCATAGCACATACTTCACTTTCCGTTGACCGCAACTTTCGGTTCTGTTGCCGCTTCATTTCATCCAGTTGCCTTGAGTTTGATGTAAAAAAACGAAACATAGTGATCCTTTCAAAAAAATGAAACTGAATACGGATTCTTGAGATTACCTAAACATTGCCACCATACAACAATACACATTCTAAACTTTTTGTCGGCAAAACGAAATGATTGGGAACATTCGAATTTTAATATTTTTTCTCAAATTCTATCAATCTGTTCACAACGTATCAAATCGCATTCATTAATTATGCCGATTTTCAGAATTTTTGGCAAGGGCTATGAAAAGAGTATATACTTTACCCCGCAACAGATTGTTATTTTTCGTAATACGGATTTTATAATAACCTTATTTCCAACCTGATTTTCTTACAAAAACAACCTTAGTAGCCATTGATCATAAAAAAGATCAACCTGATTACCTTATTGGAATGTCTTAATAAAGTAATAAGGTAATAAGGTTTTGTTCTTGGGGGCATGGGTTGCTACTAAGGTTGTTTTGTTAGGAAAATCAGGTTGGAAATAAGGTTTTGTCAATTGAAAAACCGGCTGCTACAATGTTACTTTTTAGGGCAGGGTAGAGTATACCGAATAGAGTCATCCGCTTGCGTCCCCACTCTCCACTATCAACTCTCAACTATGAAAAACTACCATGGTGTTTCCATCATTCCGACAATTTGGTCGGCAATGGTATCGATTTGTTGTTGTTCCATTGTTAGTTCGGATTGTCCGTATTCCGCTACTAAATATCCCGATGACGACGCACGACCGGAACCGTCGTTCCAAGGAATTGTGTCAAATTCACGTAAATCACGGTCGCGGCGGTCACGCCATTTGATTTGAATATTTAATGTTCCCTGAATCTCTCGCGGATCACTGTAATTGTTGACAATGGTTGCGGCTTTTGTCCGACGAATAATTTGCCCCTCCAAAATACTGTCGGCAGTCGGACGACTCACCACTTTATAGGAAGATCGGCTCTCAATGCGTTTACAAACCGCTTCGGTTAACCGTTCCGCAAGATCACGTCGCGTATCATCCGATTGGAATACCGGAACATATACCGTTTTAATATCTTGTCCGAATAATGACTTCGCACCAACCTGATAACCAAGCCCAATACAACCCGTTAATAAAACACACAAGAAAAGAGTGGAGAGTTGATAGTGGATAGTGGAAAGTGGAGAGTGGAGAGTGGAGAGTGGCGCAAGCGATTTATTGTCCATAAACTTTTTACCTAAATTACAATTTAAAAATTACAAACCCCAAATCACAAATCACAAATCACAAATCACAAACCCCAAATCACAAGCCCCCGATTTTACCGCATGAAGCCGACGTTGAACGAGAAGACTTGGCGTTCATCGCCGTGTTCCTTACTGATCGGGAACGCAAAGTCCAACGCAATCGGTGCCGGTCCCATCATCGGAATTGTTAAACGAAGACCAAAACCAACCGCAACACGATAATTACTTTCCCATTTCGTAATGGATTTCTCAACCGTTCCCGTATCAATAAAGAATGAACCGCGAATCATGTCGTCTGCCGTAATCGGAAAAACAAGCTCCGCCGAATTGTAGAACTCCATACAACCGCCAAGAATCGCTTCGTTGCTGTCTCTTGGTGTTACACCGCGATATTCAAACCCGCGCAAACTCGTAAAACCGCCGCCGAAATAACGTTCGTAAATCGGCGTGTTCTTTTCGCTGATTCCCAGACTGCTCCGAATCCCCAATACCCAACGACCGCTCCGATCCGGGCGTTCATGCAACATAAAATATTTTCGGAAATCTATATTGCCGCGAACAAATTGATAATCGCCTAAAACTTGTTCCACACCAAATGTAACCAAATGTCCTTCCGTCGGCATGTATTCGCTGTCCCGCGTGTTGTACGACGCTTCCAAGCCGATGGTGTACATCGGGTGATGACCAAGAGCGTTAATTAAATCCTGCGAGTACGGATAAGTCGGTCGATAAATACTGACCTGATGCGCACCAAGAATCAGCCGCGTCGAAAAGTCCGGCGTCCAAAGTTTACCAAACGAAACAGAACCCCCTATCCGATCTTCATACCATTCGTCGTAATATCGTTCGTAATAAGAACCGCTGACTCCAAAAGAATAATCAAGATCAAACAAATACGGCGTGTCCCAACTGGCACTGTAACGCTGAACCTCCGTACCGGGAACCGCCTCAATTCGGAACCGTTGACCCTTGCCGCGAAACGCATTTTTCCAGTCACTTAAACGGAACCCCTTCGGAAAATTCAAAATGTCAAAATTTTGTTCCTCAATAATAAAACGTCCCATCAATCCGGCATCAGAACTCACCGCAACACTCATCATCAATTGACCGGTTCGTGTTTCCTGAACATTCCAATAACCGTCCACCGGATAAATTTTGTTCGACACTCCCGGCGGAGCGTTCGGATCAATTCGAATGTCCGTGTTATTGCCCAACGACGAATACGGATTGCCCAAAACAAGCGGTGACGGAGTTGGGATTTTGTGTTGCGTAAAAATAATGCCCTGATTGTACAAAACGCCGTTGCCGACATTCGTATTGGTCATCGGCGGCGAAAGATATGTTTCCGGCTTGTATTCCGGCGGCGTAATGTCCGTCGGCGGTCGGTAATCAGTAAGTGTCTTCGCCGGTTGTTGTGAGGCGGTTGGATAATACGTTGTGCCGTATGGTCCGGTTGAATTAACCCCGTTTTGACCGCCAAGCGGAGCCGGTGCCGCAGCAATACTGCCCGCAATACTCATCGGTGACGTAACAGGAACAGACTGATTCGGATAATTTGAATTATTCAAATTATTCAAATTATTTAAATTATTTGAATTATTTAAATAATTGTTTGAATAATTATTTGAATAGTTGTTCAAATTGTTTGAATAATTGTTTGAATTATTTGAATAATTGTTTGAAACTGTCGGCGGAACATAAATCTGTGCGGGAGTTGCGGTATTGTTTCGCGGCGTGATAAAATTTTGTCCCCGATAAACCTCTTTACGTACCGAATACGAACCGGCGGGTGAAACATTGGAACCGGGCGAAACACCGGAAGACGGAACAGAAATGACCGGTTGGCGTTTCGGGTCAAACTTGATTCGGAAAAATTCGGAAAACGTATCCATTTCGTCTTCCAATTCGTCTTCCAAAGAATCGTCATCGCAATAAGGAACCTTTTTATTCCAAAAAACGGAACGAGAACGGGTTGCAACCTGACCGCGAAAATGAGGCGTTCCCTGTGCTTGCTGTAAACTATCTTCGTTGTTCTGATTTTCTTCGTCTTCCATCGCTTCTTCGGGAAAATCGAACATAAATTCCGGGATGGCACCTTGTGTCGGATTGGCGTTGAAAAGTTGTGACGCCATGAGTCGTCGTCGGCTGTTGTTGATTTCGCTTGTCCGCAAAATGTCGCCGGGGCGCAACGAACTCCGGTTGAGAATCGGGTGCCATTTTGTGTACGGATCGGCTCCTTCATTGCCGACAATTTTAATATGAAGCGTTCTCAAATAGCCGCGTGGACCTTCTTTGATATTGATAACCACATCGACGAATTCCTCGTCAATACGCGGGTCGGGTTCCGCCGCAGTAAAAACGTAACCCTGATCGCCGTATTTATCTTTTAGCCGTTTCATATCGGCTTCGAGCATATCCTGATTGAAATATTTTTCGCCGGGCAATTTCATTGTTTTTAGCAGTTCTTCGTTACTGAAGACGTGATTTCCGGCAAAGCGGATGTCACGAATCCGGCAACGGGGACCTTCGTCAATGATAAACTTCACATTTACCCAATGCCGGTTTTGTCCCCAACCCGTATAACCGCTTGTTTCAACAAATTGACGGTCAACTTTGGCATAAAAGAAGCCGAGTTTCCGGTAATAGTTGGTGAGAGTTTCGACATCTTCTTCGAGTTTGGGGCGGGTAAATTCGCTATTGATCCAGAAAAACCAGCCCGGTTTTGATTGAATCAAGGTCTTGAGCCGGGCGGAAGTCGCAATATGATTACCTTCAAATTCCGTATCGAGAATCCGTTGCTTTGGTCCTTCGCTGACTAAAAAGATGGCACCGCGATCACCGATTTGGTCGCCGCTTAATATTTCGATGTGAACCCGGTAATATCCGCTGTCACGGTAATACTGTTCCATGCGTTCTTTTGCCTGATGAACGGCAATCGGATCCAACGCATCACCGGGTTTGATATTGGCTTCTTCGAGGAGAATTTTTCGTGTATGGGCGTTGTTTCCGATGATTTTAACGTAATGCAAGATCGGGCGTTCAATAAATTGAAACGTGACAACATGTCCTGACGGAGTTTTTTCGACTTTGGGTTTAACGTCAATGAACCATCCTTTTTGCATCAAGGCTCGTTTATCTTCTTCCAACACCGGTTGGCTGAACGGTCTTCCTTGCCGTGTTTTGATGATTTTGATAATATCTTTCGCTCCGATTTGAACATTGCCAACGATCCGAACATCCAGTACGGAATTGGGATCAACCTGATCCGGTACGGCATCGGTGAAATAAGCATCGGACTTGATATACTGTGTCTTGGTCGTACTGGCAAAACCGGGATGAGACGGTTTTTTCTCATACGTTGGAGGCGCAACATTGGGCGGAGCTTCATTCCGGTTCAAATGCTGCGCATCAAGAACGTTACCGACCAAAACGGTAAGAAGGAAAATTCCGATCCATGCTGATTTAATGAAGTAATCTTTCGTATTTCTCATGTTTTCGCGTGCTTGCTGAACGGAGATTGCGACTGAGGAACGCCAAAGAATACCGATTTACCGATTTCGCCGCAAGAGCAATTTCGACAACAGTGTGTCGGGGAAATAGTGATTGGGGATTTGGGATTGGGGGTTTGTGGTTTGGGTTTGTTTTAGATAGATTCTTTTCTTTATTTTTTGTTTTTCCTAGTACCGGTTCTCCCATTTCCATTGCGTCATTTTTATTGGGGAAATCATTCACAGGAAGTTAATGGGAGGTTGTCTGAACTTTGATGAAACGGATTTAATGATTAACACTGATTGACGGTAAAAAATAAAATCACAGTCAATCAGTCAATCGGTTTCATCAAAGTTCAGACAACCTTCCAATCTCTTTCCTTACCTTCCTATGAAAAATCCCATAAATCAGGCACGAAAAATGAGAGAACTTGGTACTAGTCGCGCAGCGACGGCATGATACATAACCGGCGGATCGCGTTTTAATTGAAAATTGATAATGGACAATTGAAAATTTTCAATTGTCCATTTTCAATTGTCAATTAAATTATGCCGTAACTGTCTCTTTTGTTTTTTAATGTTTCGCACAAAGGCGCAAAGAACACGAAGGTTTTGATTCTAAACGGATCGATTTTCTTTGCGTCTTTTATGTCTTTATTCGCAACGAAAAGTAAATAGACTTGTTCCATTATTGTCAACAGATTACACAGATTGAACAGATTTTTATAAAAAACGAATCTGTAAAATCTGTAAAATCTGTTGACAAAATTAAAATATCCTCTTTGTGTTCTTCGTGCCTTCGTGCGCAAACTTGAAAAACAAAATAGACAGTTACGAATTTCTTTGCGTCTTTGCGCGCAAACTTGAAAAAATAAAATAGACAGTTACGTCAGTTCGGGCGGAGTTATTGTACGATTGCCTTTGAATTTTCAAATTTCTGATTATTTCGGATTTTGTGTTACCGGTCGCCCCGCAAGGGGCAACATATTCTAGCCCGCCGCAACACGGCGGGTCTGGGAATTCCCGTCAACAACGCCCTGAAAGGGCAATATAGATTCGTTATCGATAAATCATCCCGATCATATATTGCCCTTTCAGGGCTTGGATATTAAATAATTCCCAAGTCCCACCGCGTTGCGGTGGGCTGGATTATATTGCCACGTTGGGGCGTTGGAATTTTATTGTAATGAGGTTGATTAACAGCGGATATTTCACTGATATATTACATTATTTCATTTTTTTGTGTGGGGAAGGGCGTGTTCATTTTTTATCGTTTTTTCGCCACGCAAGGGGCAAAATTTCCCAGCCCTGAAAGGGCGTGATAACCCAGCCCGCCGCAACGCGGCGGGTCTGGGAATTCCCGTCAACAACGCCCTGAAAGGGCAATATAAAATAAGAAAAATCGTAACCCACCGCGTTGCGGCGGGCTGGATTATGTTGCCCATTGCGGGGCGACTCTCGGAATACCTGAAAAAAATAATTTTAAAAAATAAAAAAAATTGAAAAAATAAAAAAAACAGTGTTGACATCTGATTCTGTTTTGTGTATTTTAAGACAATCTTGTTTGTTTCACTATTTTTCACAAAGGAGAATG
>JAISQH010000091.1 GCA_031274385.1 Planctomycetaceae bacterium
GGTTTGTTGTTGGTGAAGTGTGTGTTTTCTTCTTTATAGATTCAACGGTTGATCCATGTCCAAAGAACGTATTCTCTTGATTGAAGACGAGGCAGACATCCTTTCGATGGTTCGTCTTCGCTTGGAAAGTCGTGGATTCGACGTATTGACTGCCGAAACGGGCGAAATCGGGTTGAACCTGATTTCGGAACACCAGCCCGATCTGATTTTACTTGATCTGATGCTTCCCGGTATGAGCGGTCTTGAAGTCCTAAAACGAATCCGCGCCAATCGGAATATTGCCAAAATACCGATTTTGATTGTCAGTGCTCTTGGCGAAGAAAGTGATGTGGTGATCGGTCTTGAACTTGGTGCCGACGATTATTTGAGCAAACCGTTTAATATGTCCATTCTTGTTGCACGGGTCAACGCCTTGCTTCGCCGTTCTCGACCGGAAGGTGTGGAAGAGTCGGAAGAGGCAGAAGAATCGGAAGATTTCCTGACAATCGGGAAAATTCGTATTGATATGGAACGTTATCTTGTTTTTGTTGATGACAAACAAGTCGCACTGACCGCAACAGAATACCGTTTGCTTTTTTCTTTGGCAACATCAAAAGGTCGCGTCCTCACCCGAAATCAATTAATTGACGAAGCCATCGGAAACGACGCCATTGTGACAGACCGAACTATTGACGTTCACTTAACTTCCCTTCGCAGCAAACTTGGTTCCGCAAGAGAAATGATTGAAACAGTTCGCGGAGTGGGTTACCGGTTCAGATATTAGTATACTAGACCTTCTTTATTCATTATTTCATTTTTTGTGGGGTTTCATTAAAAACGAATCTGTAAAATCTGTAAAATCTGTTGACAATAACAAAAATAATGGAACAAGTCTATTAAAATCGTTCCTCCACAAAATCCGAAATCATCAGGAAAAATAAAATGCCGGTGAATGGTTATGGAGATTCAAAACCTGACGAAGTCAAGATGACGGAAGTTCTTTTGGGGTTGGGGTCGAATTTGGGCAACCGTCAGGAAACGCTGGAACAAGCGTGGAAGGAAATCGGCGGTCTTCCCGAAACACAAACATTGCGGCTCAGCCGGTTTTACCAAACCGAACCGGTTGGAGGACCGCCCGGTCAACCGGAATTTCTGAACGCGGTCGGCGTGATTGAGACAAGATTACCGGCACAAATATTACTTGAGCAACTTCAGGAGATTGAACTCCGATTGGGTCGGGTTCGGAAAGAACATTGGGGAGCACGGACATTGGACATTGACATTCTTCTTTACGGAAATCAAATCATCGCAACTCCAACACTGACCGTACCGCATCCCGAAATGTTACTTCGTCGTTTTGTGTTGGAGCCAGCGCAGGAAGTTGCTGCCGGGAGCGTCCATCCCGAAACCGGCTTGACGCTTCGCGAACATGATCGCATCGCCAAACAATCCGGTAAGGGAACTTCTAAAAACCGAGACTAACCACGAAACACACGAAACGAAAAATATAATTGTTGTAAATCGTTTATAATAAAAAAATGAAACAAAAATTCTTTCGTGTTTTTGTGTGTTTTTCGTGGTTAAAAAAGAGTTTTTAGAAGTTGCCGGTAAATAAATCCGAGTTTCAATGTCGCTGTCCATTTTTCATTTGCGCGCAAAGACGCAAAGAACGTATGAAAAAATCAAAAAACGAGACCGGGTTGGTGCTATTCAACACCGTTTGGAGTCAGTTTGAACCGAACTCCCACGACGGAATGTTTATCGTTACCCGGTTTATATTTGATGTACGTCAATGCAAAGATTGTTCCGTCGGGCAAAACCTGAATTCCGGGATAACCGCAATCGAATCCGGCATTACTGTGCAATAATTTTACCCGGAATTGCCCCGGTTTGTTCTGCTTAATATCGTCATAAGTTCCGACCCATGCGACGAAATGGCTTCGGCTTGGGCTTCCGATTGCCCAGTCACGAAAAACAACAACCAACCGCCCATCCGGTGCATAAACACCCCAATGCCGGTCACCGGTCAACCCCCAAGGCGTATCGATTGGAGTTGACCATGTTTCGCCGTGATCATTGCTGAACATCATTAAACTGCGTCCTTTATGTTTATTGTCACGCATCAAACAACAGATTTCTTTATTATCCGGTGACCAAAAGGCAAACGGTTCGCAAGGATCGCGTCCTTCCGCAACAGCAACAGTACGCGGTTCCGACCAAGTCAATCCGGCATCGGCGGTTTCCGTTTGAATAACTTGTAACACACCGGCTTGTTTTTCGCCGTCTTGGACGGTTCCGCTGGCATTGATTTTGTGATGATAAAAACCGAGATATTTTCCGTCTTGTTTTCCCGGATTTTTTGGTACAACGCTGCTGAATGTCATGACGCAGGAAAAGCCAAGCGGTTCGAGTTCCCGCCAATTTTTCCCGCTGTCTTCACTCAAAATGCGCGGCATTTTGGGTTGAGCGGAGAAAACCCACAAGCGTTCGGTTCCGTCTTCGGCAACCATTCGATAGATACTTGGACAATTTTTGTGTCTCGAAAATCCTGTCGGCAAGATGTTATCGAGCCGAGTCCACGTTTTTCCGCCGTCATCGCTCCGAGCCATCGGACCGGCAAATCCGCCGTGATTCAAACACCAGACAACGAAAATCGTTTTACCATCCGGCATGAGCAACGAAGTCGGATGCCCCTGATAAACTTCCGGTGTTCCGGCAGCAATCACAACCTGACGATCCGCCTCCCCCGAAAGATCAATAAACGGCAAATCCGGCTTGTCCTCCGCAAAAACCGTAACAAACGATAAAACAACAAACAAAATAACAGTACAAATTGGTTTCATGGTATTTTACACAAAAAGGGGTTGATAATTGTGACTTTGGGAATTAAGTTTAATAAAACTTTCGTAGAATGTCAAGATATATTTTCTGCTTTTAGGAATTTTTAAGAAATTTTAACCAAAAAATCTCAAAATAGACTGCGAAGACAGGAACTTGGCATTATAAAAGCCGGTAAAAACCGGAAAGATTTTTCTTGACCTATTGAACATAATAATAGAGTTGTGTAAAATTCAAAGATGGAAAATCAAAGCAAATTAGAATTATTGGACGAAGTGATTGACATTAAACCGACTTCGGACATTTTCATCGCCGTTTTTTTATCGGCACCGAAAAATGAGCCGATTTTAGTTGCGGTGATTAACGCGGTATTGA
>JAISQH010000098.1 GCA_031274385.1 Planctomycetaceae bacterium
CCGTGCTGCGCTCCGCTTGCACGGGGTTATCCAAATGAAACTCCTTCGGAGTTGTTTTTAATTCAATACCAAAACAATTGACTAAAATATCAATCATTAAAAACAAAATAGACAGTTACCATCTTACCAATCCCAAAAAAATCCTGTTTAAACAATCCCTAATTTTCAATTTTCAATTTCTAAAAAAGCCCGGCTATTGTGAAATGTTGCGGGAAGTTTATAATTTGCAAAATCATTTATTCATGATAAGAATTTATGTTTTCCGATTACGCATCTCCAATTTTTCTTTCTTATGAAAGACAATCATTACGGTTTTGGACCTTGGGAATACCGCCATATCTGTAAGGGCTGTGGGCACGCGGTGAAGCCGCCGAAAAATAAGGCGCCTTGCAGCCGTTGCGGCGGCGACTTCGGTCCGAAAACGTCCATGCGGAAATTCTATCTCGAACCGGAAAAACCCTTTGAAATCGTCGATGTCGAATATGTCGCCGAACCAACATTGTGGGAATCCATCAAAACGTTTTTCGGATTCTACGTCGAACCACGCATCGAAACCCGTAAAGAAAAAAAACGCGGCGCAAGACGTTGGCGTTGGCAAACCCACACCGAAGTCGAGGAAGAATCCGGCATCATCCGGCATGAAGAATTTTTCGACGACGAAGTCTCAAACGGATAATTAACGAATAATTCATGGAAGGTCAATATTACGGCAACAAAACAGTACCCAAAAAATTTCGGCAACGATTCGATTGGGATTCTTCCGGTCAACTCTTGGTCTATAGTGTTGTGGTTGGTTTCCTGACCGGTTTTCTGGCAACCTTAGTCTATGTCGGCTCTCAATCTCTGGAACATTCCGTCGCCGGACTTTTCTCGTCCGCAGGAATCGTCCTGCCAACACCGGAAAATTATACCGATTCTTCAGGACCGTTGCCGGGTCTGACCTTTTTGGATGCTCCCCGTAAAGATGTTTATTTCAACGGGTTTGTTCTTCCGCGATATTGGATTTTGATTCTTTTAATTCCGTCGTTCGGCGGTCTTCTTTGCGGTTTTCTTGTTTGGTCGTTTGCGCCGGAAGCCGTCGGCGAAGGAACCGACTGCATGATCCGCTCTTTTCATTTTCGCAACGGGATTTTACGAAATCGCCTGCCGATTGTCAAAACATTGGCGAGTTTTCTAACGCTTGGTTCCGGCGGTTCTGCGGGTTGGGAAGGACCGACCACGCTTCTTGGTGCGGGAGTTGCCGGTTCATTGGCACAATCACTCCGCCTCAATGTTCATGATCGGCGCATTCTTCTTCTTGCCGGAGCCGCCGGAGGAATCGGCGCGATTTTTCAAATCCCAATCGGCGGAGCGTTGTATGCGGTGGAAATTTTGTACGCCAGCACCGCACTCGAATTTGCCGCCATTATTCCATGTCTGATCGCTTCCGTAGTCGGTTATTCAACGTTTCGTTTTTTTCACGGCGAAATGCGCCCGCTGGATATTTCGGAAACTGTTGGTATTCAACACGGCACCGATTTCTTTTTGTTCCTTATTTTCATTCCGATCATTGCTCTTTGCGGTCTTCTTTTTGTTCGGATGGTCATGGAACTTCGCAACCGAGTTTTCCGGCGTCTTTCGATTCCGGAGTTTTTCAAACCGGCGTTGGGCGGTTTTCTGCTTGGTTGTGTTGCGCTAACGTATCCGCAGGTTCTTGGCGGCGGTTACGGATGGATGCACCGGCTGCTCGAAGGTCAATTACCGTTTTACCTGATTCTCTGTCTAATCGTTCCCAAAATGTTCGCTACCGCTCTGACGGTTTCCTCCGGCGGAAGCGGCGGTCTTTTGGCTCCGTCACTTTTCATCGGAGGATTGATCGGAGGAACTCTCGGACATCTTTGCACCATCTTGTTCGAAACAATGGGAATTTCAAACTTGGCACCGGATATGACCACTTGCGTCGTTATCGGCATGGCAACCTTTTACGCCGGAATCGGCAAACTCCCTTTTGCCGCAGCGGTTATTGTTTGCGAAATGATCGGTTTCGATTTTACGCTTCTCATTCCGCTTCTCGTACTGAATCTCGTCCATCTGGCAATTCAATCGCCATCCACTTCGCTTTACGAAGAACAAGTTTTGGCTCCGATTGACAGTGAAGCGCATTTTGGTAATTATTCCGTTGATCTCCTGCGAGTGATTACAGTACAAGAAACCTGTCTTGCCGGAAATAAAAAACGCCCGGTTCTGAGCATTCCGGCGGATGCGTCCATTCCGCAAACCGCAAGATTGATCGCGTCAAAACCGGATTCTTTGTTTCCGGTGCTCGACAACGAAAACCGCTTGATCGGTGTTGTCCAGTCAAGCGATGTCTGGGCGGTTTTTCGGAGCCGAAAAAAATGGGGTGCGCTCACCGCAAAAGATATTTCCCGCGATGTCGAAATCGCGGTCTTTCCCAACGATGATCTGTACAAAGCGTTGCGAATCTGTACGCTGTGGCAAGTCTCCGAATTACCCGTCGTCGATCCCAAACAACCAAACAAATTGCTCGGAATGATCCGCCACCACGAAATCATCGCCGCCTACAACGAACGCCTCGCCGTCGCTCAATGGACATAATCAGTGACAATGCCCCCTGTGGTAATTTAGAAAAAGTACGGTACACTTAGACGTAATGTTGTGGCTGCGCTTGATTAGCACAATCGCGACCATTCAAAATGTAACTCAAACAATCAAGGTTTTTCTAAGAAACGGATGATGTTATGGATTTAGATTCACTGTTAAAAGTGTCCGGCGAGTACAAACCGATGGTTGCCGGAGATTACGATCTGTCCAAAGTTTATTGTTTCGGAGAAGATGTGGCGAAAGAAGTCAAGATGTCTCCGGCTCTCGATTTACATGATCTCATTCGGGGTAATGGCGGTGAGATTCATTATATTGACCATGCTTGTTTCCGAACGCTCGGAGATAGTGCTATTATCAAAAATTCGATTTATGTACACAGTGAACGAAATTTCGACATCATACTTCCCGCTTATGCGTCTCTTGTTGAAAATCGTTACACAATGGCACATGAATTGGGGCATTATGTTCTTCACTCCAAAAATGATCAATGTTTTGCTCAACGCAATGGCGACGGTAACATTGAGAAAGAAGCCAATTGCTTTGCGTTGGGATTTTTGATGCCTTCCGAATCGTTCAAGGCTGCTTATGAACAGTGTAAAAACAATCCGAATGAGTTGTCTATTGCGTTTCTTGTTCCCCTGAGTGCGGTCAATGCGAGGATAAATTCATTAGGATTACATCAAGAATAGTTGTTTGTCATTGTTAAATCTTATGAGTGGTTTTTCTGATCTTTGTGTTGCTGCGGAGTCGATTGATTGGTCTCTTTGTATCTTTTTTTCTGTAGATATTGAAGGAGCAACTGCGTATAAAGTCGAAACTCGTACTCAAAAGGGGAATGACGATTGGTGTTCCCTTTTTGAATCGTTCTATGTCAATTTGCCGGCATATTTTCTTAACGAATACTCGATACTTGCAGAGAACCAATCTACAAAAGATATTCGAGAACCTGTGTCTCCGACACTGTGGAAATTTGTTGGAGATGAGATTTTGTTTTACGCTCCGTTAACGGATTCAAGCCAAACTCTTGAACACTTACGGGCATTTCGTCAAGCAATTATAAACTACAACAAAAAACTCGCAGAACAGGGACTCAAAGTAAGATGTAAAGGAACTTCGTGGATTGCAGGTTTTCCTATCAATAATCGTATTGTACGGATGCCAAATGAAGAAAAGAATTCTTCTCATTCCGACATTGACTTTATAGGGTCTTCGATAGATTGTGGTTTCCGGTTAACAAAATTTTCGTCAGCGCGTATGTTGGTTGTGTCTTTGGATTTACTTTGGATGGTTACGGAATCTTTCAAAAATCATAATGATGCAACATGTTATGACTTTATCGCATCGAAAATAAAATACGCAGGAAAGTATGAACTCAAAGGCGTGTTTTCGGGTCAACCGTATCCGGTTTTTTGGATCGATATGTTTTCAGAATCAACGCTTGAAGATAAATGGACTGGTACTACAATTCACTGCGAATATAAAGAAATAGTAACATTCTGTGAAAACTTTTCATCAAATATAAATTCTAACGACTTTATTAAACCCTTCATTGTTAACGATCCATCCCAATCCTTTAACACCATACCGGAGGGATTTGAAAAACAACGTCATTTACTTTTAGATTATAAAAATAAATTAAAAAATAAAATCCAACAAACAATCACTCCTCAACCAGATACAAATGGAGCAGATCTACCTCACGGAACAAGGCAAATGAAACCAGTCAACAAAACATCATAGTAACCCACCGCATTGCGGTGGGC
>JAISQH010000188.1 GCA_031274385.1 Planctomycetaceae bacterium
TGAAATTTCATCCGCGTCTTGCTCCGATCAAGGCGGCGGTGTTTCCGCTTGTCAAAAAAGACGGAATGCCTGAAATTGCAACAGAAATATACGGCGAACTCAAAAAGAATTTTTCAACATTCTACGATGACAAAGGCGCGGTAGGTCGGCGTTACCGACGGCAAGACGAGATCGGAACGCCGTTTTGTATTACGGTTGACGGTCAAACTGTCCAAGACGAAACCGTGACAATCCGCGACCGCGACACCCTCGAACAAGTCCGCGTCAAAAAAGATGAACTCGTTACGGAATTGTCGCAACGGTTGACCGGTAAAATTAAAACCAACGGCGCGTTTTAGAAAGCAACGAATACTTGTTGATGCTTAATAGCGCAACAGTTATCAAAATTTGCGAAGCGTTATATGTTGGTCGAATCAGAAAGGTGTATCGGTGCTGACCGAGAAATTCGCGGCAGGCAATGATTGTATCTGAAAAAACGAGGGATGCGATTCCCGCAAAGAAAAGCCATGCGGAAACAGTGGACAACGCCAGTCCGAACGCCGCCGCCAGCGAAAAGCACGAAACAATCATATAAACAAAAACAGCAACCAACAAAATCGTGTCGGAAATTCCATGCCGCAAGAAAATAAAAAAGAACAAAAAATAACCGGTTAAAACAATTCCGAGAAACCGTTGATTGATTTTTCCGTTACGAAGGCAAAACGTTAGATAACCGAGATGAGCAAAGAAAAATAAGGCAATGCCGCCGACAAACCGAATAGAAAGACCTTGCCGATGTGACAACATCCAGTCGCCGCCGATTGAAAACAGAAACGCCGAAATAATAAGTCCAATATCCTTTCTGATCCGTTTATCAGAAAACAGCAAAAGAATAATGGAACAGATTACAGGCAATAAAAATCCACTACCTAAATTAGTTACAAAATTCAACATGATACAGAATTGATTATTGATGACGGTTCACAACATTTGACAGGATTTCCGTATTTTTTCGTCATTTTCGTAGAGAAAAGTAAAAAGTCAGTGAATGGTTACGGTTATTTTTTATTTTGAAAGACAATACAAGTAGAATCACATCACAAAAATTTTTTTACATTCCGTTCTCTGCTGTTTCTCTGCCTTTTTGAAAGGCTTTAATATTGATGTCACAAAATTGTTCTTTGACACTGCGGCGGATGGCTTCGATCCATGATGTTTCAGGAAGGTCAAGCCGGGTTGACATGGCTCCGAGCAAAATCGTGTTGGCGGCTTTGGCATTGCCAAGTTCGGAGGCAATCGCAATCGCATCAAGATAGACCAACTTCGGAAAATATTGCGACAAAATTTCCTCGTTAATTTCAGGATACGGTGTACCGCCGGTTGATGCTGTTACGGGAATAATTTTTTGATTCGAGACAACAGCTAAACCGTCTTCGGCAAGATAGTCAATGTACCGCAAACATTCAATTTGTTCCAGCGAACCAAGAACTTTTGCGGTACGTTTAGGAACAAGCGGACTAAACACTTTTTCGCCGTAACGAATTTGTGCAATGACCGACCCGCCGCGTTGAGCCATCCCGTGAACCTCGTTCGTTTTCACATCAAATCCTGTTACGACAGCCGCTTGCGCAACAATTTCGCTTGCTAATAAAATTCCTTGACCGCCAACTCCGACTAATACAACACTTGTTGTCACTTTAGTTTAATTAATTTTAAGAGTTATGAATGAGGAGTTAAGAGAGTTAAGAATGAGTGGTTAAAATGTTGTGGGTTGAACCAAGAAATATTGTAATGATTTCGATTGATTCATGATTCATTCCTAACTTTTCACAAAAAAAGCCGTTCCGTAAGCCATGATTTCGACGCCAGCCATAGATTTGGTATTATTATTGTTACCGCCGCCAGCCCAACTGTAATCAGTTCGAACAATCGAGGTCTCATAACGGACATTCCACACAACATTGCTGCCGCATTCTTTGGCTTTACGAAGCAGCCGGACTGTCGCCTCACGTCGTCCGCGTTCGATCAGACGTTCAAAACTCCGTGAACGTCCCCCAATGATTTTGCGAAAAAACCAGAGAAACGACTTAAAATAATCGTTTGCGATCACAACATTTTCACACACAAAAATCGCTCCGTTAGGATGCCAATTCGGCGGCAATGTTTTCAGATCGGAAAGAATCATATCGGAAAGTTCTTGTTCCGCTTCGGTCAACGCCTTGAAGTGCGACGACTCAATCCAAATCGAACAAGCAATACACATCAACGGAAAAAATACCGCTGAACCGAAAAAAAACATGAGAGCAACCGTACCAACCACCCAATCGACTTGTTCCTGATCCACGCGTCCATTGAGAAGGATTGCTAGGGTTACCGGTACAAAAACCCAGAGGATCGGCAAAAAAATCATAAAAAAGATTGCCATTCCAAAAGCAAACTTTTCAACTCGCGTATTCATCGTCGGCTTCATCATCTATCCTTTAACTCTAAATGAATAAACGATTTACATATTCTCCACAGACTAACAACTCCTCCAATTATCACCTATTTTGAAATTTTAGCAAGACCCGTCGAATATTTTTTTCAAACATCGCTAAGAATGGTAACAGTGACCGGATGCGATATGAAAGAAAGTGTCCGTTTGATTCTCTGCGTCTTTGCACACCAATAAATAGGCGGATACTTTCTATGCTATGCAGCGAACGGGGAATTTGGTATTTAAACAAAAAAAAGTCCGGGCGACTATTAAGAGAAAGTCATCGCACCGGACCCATCCCCCCCGGGAAAAACTCGTGATTTGTGCCAAGGCTCCTGCCCCGTAATGTCTTGATCGGTAACTTGCCGCTCAGACTTTGCTAAAAAACAGAAATTTTAAAATTTCATTTTCAAAATTGTAATCATTCACGGATATTTTATCTTTCACCAATACAACACGGTCATTATTGAAATTGTTTTTGAGACCAAAACCTCCTATATTGCCCATATTTTCAAAGTTGACATCAATAATTTTTTCTATCTTTCTAAAATTATTTATTTTATCAGTTGATACACTTTCCGTCAAAAATACGAATGATCCGTCATTTTCTTGTAACTGTCTATTTTGTTTTTTTAAGGTTTGCGCGCAAACTGAAAATAGATGAATACTTTTTCTTTTTGTGGGTCTTGCGAAGTAGGCGTTGAACATGCTACACTATGTTGATGTTGTTTGGTCACTGTCAAATTTCATTGGAAAGTAACCGTAACCCAATGACCAAAATTGACCGTTACACAATTCACAATTAATTTTCAACTATAAA
>JAISQH010000192.1 GCA_031274385.1 Planctomycetaceae bacterium
CCAACCACAAACCCCAAACCCCCAAACCCCAAATTATGACGAAATATATTTTTATTACTGGTGGAGTGGTGAGTTCACTTGGCAAGGGTTTGACGAGTGCGTCGATTGGGATGCTTTTGGAACATCGTGGTTTGACGGTTCGTTTGCAGAAGTTGGATCCTTACATTAATGTTGATCCGGGGCTGTTTTCGCCGGCGCAACACGGCGAGGTTTATGTTTTGGACGATGGCAGCACGACCGATCTTGATCTGGGACATTACGAACGTTTCACGAACGCGCCGTTGACCTGGAACAGTAGTTGGACAACCGGACAGATTTACCAGCGTGTTTTTGAGAAAGAGCGGCGGGGCGAATATCAAGGGGCAACAGTTCAGGTGATTCCGCACGTCACGAACGAAATTAAGCAATGTATGGCGCGTCTTGGCGGGACTGGAGTTGACGTAGTGATTATTGAGGTTGGCGGAACGGTTGGCGACATTGAGAGTTTGCCCCACATGGAAGCGATCCGGCAATTTTCGCTTGATGTTGGCAAGGAAAACTGTTTGTATATTCATTTGACGTTGATTCCGTTTTTGAAGGCGGCGCGGGAACTCAAAACCAAACCAACCCAACACAGCGTCGGGCAACTCCGACAAATCGGGATTCAACCGGATATCCTGATCTGCCGAACCGAAATGCCGTTGTCTCAGGAAGAACGAGCGAAAATCGGATTGTTCTGCAACATTGTTACGGAAGCGGTGATTGAAGAAAAAGACAAAGATATTTCGATTTATGAAGTTCCGATTCGTTTGAATGATCACAAACTGGATCAATTGATTGTTGACAAACTCCATATTGACCATGCCGGACTGCTTGAGTTGAGTGATTGGCACGAGTTATTGGATCGGATTCGCCATCCGCAACACGAGGTGACGGTGGCGGTGGTGGGCGAATATGCGGAAATACGCGCCGCTTACAAATCGACTTATGAGGCGTTGGATCATGCCGGGATGGCTCATCGGGCAAGGATTCGGACGTTGCGGATTTCCAGCCGTCACGTGTTTCAAAACGCGACGCGGCAGGAGTTGCAAAAGGCGGATGCGGTGATTGTTTCGGGTAGTTTCGGCGAATCGGAAATCGAAGGCAAAATCGAAGCGGTTCGTATTGCGAGAGAGAACGGGATTCCGTTTCTTGGGATTGGTCTTGGAATGCAATGTGCGGTGATTGAGTTTGCCCGTAACATTTTGAATTGGGAGGGAGCCAATTCGACGGAGTACGACAAAAACACGCCTTATCCGGTGATTAGTCTCCGTGACGAACACCGGTTGTTGACAATTCGGGAAAGAGTTCCCAAAGTCGGAGCGGACACAACGGTGTTCCAAACGCCGTCCCGAATTTCGGAGGCTTACGGGAATCGTCCCTTGGCTTCGGAGCGGTTCCGTCATTGCTACGAGTTTAACAATGACTACCGCGACCAATGGGAACACAATACCATGCGTTTTTCGGCACAAAGTGCTGATGGTCTTTTGGTTCAGGCGGTTGAGTTGCCGGATCATCCTTGGTTTGTGGCGGTGCAATTCCATCCTGAATTTAAATCGCAACCAACCAAAGCCCATCCGCTTTTTTCATCCCTCATCGCCGCTGCTATCGGAAAAAAGAACCATAAAGTTATTCCAAAATCGCGTTAGCGACGGGGGCTTGCCCTTGTTATACCAAACATCTTTTTTTGTATTGATTAAGTTTGTGAAGATTTGTAAAACGCGAGAGATTGGTTGGAGCGGTGGTTTGGGTGGATTATTTTATTTTTTTGAAAAAATATTGAAAGGAATCAATATGTCATGAGAAAATTCTCTCTCCGCATTTTGAAGCGGCACAAAAACGTTGTTGCGAGCAAAAGGTTGTTATTTGCGCCCAAGATACAACCGAGCTTGATTTCACCCGCCCCAAACAGCAAGTCCAAGATGCCGGTTCCCTTGACTGCGAACCGTCGAAAGCGGAACAATAAACAGACTTCAATTAATAAGAGCATTAAGACGAACAAGAAAATCGTTGAGCGAGTGAATCTTATCCAACTGAATCTTATCCAACTGATTTTCTATATCGAAAAACGAAGGTTGATCGTGAAGTGAAGACTTCGTTCAAAAAAAGGAAAATCTTAACGTTACCTATATTTTATCAGAATATTGGAATGGGCAAGAGGTTTTTAGAAGTTCCCAACAGAGATTCGGTGGCGGAACGGGGAGGCTGCTGTTCATAGGACATCCTTGGCGGTAAAGGGGAGGTTAAGAGAATACTGACATTATAACAAATCCCCCACTAATTTTTACACGCCCACTCTCCACTATTATCACGTCTTGCTAAATTTTGGAAATCTGTTATTCTTTGGACTTTCATTCCGGTCAACAGTGTAGGTTTTTCCTTTTCATTTTTTACTTCAATTTTCCAGAATGTCCAGAAGAACTTTAAAAGCTGCTGAGGCGATTCGACAGATTGTCAGTATGGCGATTCTGACGGAAATTCAAGACCCCAGAGTGAGTGATGTCACGGTGGTGCGTGTTGAAGTTTCCGGCGATATGCAAACGGCAAAAGTGTACGTTTCTGTGATGGGAGACGACACCAAACAAAATCTTTGTATGAAGGGCTTGAAATCGTGTGCCGGGTTCCTTCAATCCAAAGTGGCTCAACGAATTGATACCCGATACACGCCTCATCTTGATTTTATTCTTGATCAGGGTGTCAAAAAACAACTCCTCGTTTCCAAAATTCTCAGCGAAGTCTTACCGAAGGAAAGTAGTTAGTAGCCAGTAGTCAGTTGCCAGTAGTCAGTTGTTAGTAGTCAGTTGTTAGTAGTAATTTTTTAGTGAGTAGGCTTATTAAAAAGACTTTGCAAATCACAAACCCCAAATCACAAACCCCAAATCCCAAATCCAAAATGGCTGCGATTTCGAAAACCAAGAAGATTGAATCGTTGGCGAAGATTCTCCAAGAGTGTCACCCGAACCTGCCTAACCCGCCGGAACGACCGGTTTTAGCGCATTTGATTTACGCTGCTTTATTGGAAAATACGTTATTTGAGTTAGCGGATTCGGCGTACACGGTTTTGGAGAGTTATTTTATTGATTGGAATGAAATCCGTGTTTCGACATTCAATGAACTTGCGGACACCTTTCCGATGCTTCCTGATCCTCAGGCGGCGGGCGAACGGGTTCGGCGTACATTGCAAGGTGTTTTTGAAAAAACGTACATGTTTGATCTTGAAGAGTTGCGTAAGAAGGGCAAAAATCTTGGGCAGGCGGTTGAGTTTCTTAATTCGATTCCGTCGTGTACCCGATTTATGGTTGATTACACGACTCAGGTTGCGTTTGGCGGTCATGTGATTCCGTTGGACGAGGCGTCGCTTCGTATTTTCCGTTTGCTTGATCTGACTCAGGTCAACAAGGAAGGAACACGGGAAGATGTTGCCGGTTTGGAGCGGGCGATTCCGAAAAAGAACGGCTTAGAGTTTTCGTTGCAACTTCATCATTTCGCTGCCGGATATTACAGCGATCCCGAATTAACGGAGCTCCGTACCATACTCCAATCAATTGATTCCGAAGCCTCCATCCGTTCCTGGACACCGCCGGTACTGACTGTTCCCAAGCCGGTTACCAAAACTACGACGAAGCCGGAACTTCCGCCTTTGGTAACAGTTTTACCATTTGTTGCGCCGGACGACGACGATTTCGATGAAGAACACGGAGGAACCGAAGTGGAATTTATCCCGGATGAAACCGTTTATCACCACGAT
>JAISQH010000245.1 GCA_031274385.1 Planctomycetaceae bacterium
AACAGTCGAAGGATTACTTGTGGCGATTCCGTGTTTGGCGTTGTATTCCTTTTTCAGCAACAGGATTGCGGCATTGATTTCCGAAACGACATTTGTTGCCGATCAGGTGTTGTCGCCGATCAAAAAAAGTCTTGCCCGAAAAAAATAATCGAAAAACGTTTTTGTTTTTCAAGATGTAACTGTCTATTTTGTTTTTAATGATTGATGTTTTAGTAAATTATTTTAGTCAATTATTTTAGTCAATTGTTTTAGTCAATTGTTTTAGTCAATTGTTTTGGTCAATTGTTTTGGTATTGAATTAAAAACAACTCCGAAGGAGTTTCATTTGGATAACCCCGTGCAAGCGGAGCGCAGCACGGGGTAAGTGTTAACTTTGTTACAGTAAGCACAAACTTCAAAATTGAACTCCTTCGGAGTTCCGGTCAGTTCGTGATGACTTACCCCGTGCTGCACTTCGTTTGCACGGGGTTATCAAAATTAAACTCCTACGGAGTTGTTTTAGTTACTTTGCACGCAATCCTTAAAAAATAAAATAGACTGTTACTTCAAGATTAGTGTTTTTGTACGCCAACCTTAAAAAAACAAAACAAACAAAACAGAAAGTTACAACAAACCCATTCAGATGAAAGTACCCGAACATCTCAAACCGAAAGGCTTTTTGTTAAATTTAACGCCGATGATAGATGTTGTCTTTTTGCTGATCATCTTTTTTATTGTTTCGAGTAATCTGATTCAGCAGGATGTTTCTGTACCGATTGATCTTCCCGAAGCGGAGACGGCGGTACCGGCAGAAGAACCGGAGACACGCAAAACGACAATTAACGTTCCGAAATCAGGAACCGTTCTGATCGGAACGCAACCGGTGGATCGGAATCAATTGCGTGAACATCTGATCCGGCAACAGCAAACGTATGGCGAGGAAACCGAAGTCCGTATTCGAACCAATAAAAATATTCCTTACGGAGAAATCGAACCGATTCTTGTTCTTGCTGCGGAATGTCATATCTGGAACGTTTCGTTTTCCGTTTCGGAAAAACGTTAGTCCGGTTGTTACGAACAGCGTATGACGGTTTAAGAACGGTTTAAGAAAATGTTACAATGTCCGACCGATTCAATCCGATTTTTGTTTTTGAAATAATTATTTGACATGCTTTCGAACGTTTATTTTATTACAGGAATAGATACGGATATTGGCAAATCGTTTGCAACAGGTTTAATGGCACGTTTTCTCTGTCAACAGGGGCGGTCTGTTGTGACACAAAAATGTGTACAAACCGGACATATCGGACAAATTTCAGAAGACATCCTGACACATCGGCGACTGATGGAAATCGAACCGTTACCGGAAGATTTTAAGGGAGAAACCTGTCCTTACAAGTTCTCCTTTCCGGCGTCTCCGTATTTGTCGGCGAAACTCGAAAATAAAATAATTGATCCGAAAAAAATCACGTCGGCAACGCAACAATTACTCAAGCGATTTGATTTTGTTCTTCTTGAAGGAGCCGGCGGTTTGTTGGTTCCTTTGACGGCGGAAGAGTTGATGATTGACTATGTACAACGTTGCGGTTATCCGCTTGTTCTTGTAACATCGGGAAGATTGGGAAGTATCAATCACACGCTCCTGACATTGGAAGCGGCACAACATCGACAGATACCGGTTGCCGGAATAGTGTACAATCATTATCCGTCCGTCCATGAAATTCTTGAACGAGAATCGCTTGATCTTTTTCGGCGTTATTGTACATCTTTTGTTGAAATGCCGGTTGTTCATTTTGACAACATTCCCGATATTAACTTTTCGTTATTTTATTCCTAAACGGCAACTCTTGACTGTTGTAACATTTTACGCCGCTCAACATCAATCTGTGAATGAACGACAACGACTTATTAACATTTGACCGCGAACATCTTTGGCATCCTTATACTTCGATGCGTGATCCGCTTCCGGTGTATCCGGTCAAATCGGCAAGCGGTGTACGTATTCAATTGACGGATGGTCGGGAATTGATTGACGGCATGTCTTCCTGGTGGGCTGCGATTCACGGTTACAATCATCCTGTTCTGAACCTTGCTGTTACAGAACAACTGGCGAAAATGTCGCACGTTATGTTTGGCGGGTTGACTCATGAACCGGCGGTTGAATTGGCAAAACGTTTGATCCTGTTGACACCGCCGTCACTCACGAAAGTTTTCTTTGCTGATTCCGGTTCGGTTGCGGTTGAAGCGGCAATAAAGATGGCGTTACAGTATTGGCGGGCTGCCGGAAAACCGAAACGAAATCGGCTTCTCACGGTTCGATCCGGTTATCACGGTGACACATCGGGTGCCATGTCCGTTTGCGATCCGGTAACAGGAATGCACTCGTTGTTCTCCGATATTTTAGTACAACATCTTTTTGCCGAATCGCCGCGTTGCCGGTTCGGCTGTGATTGGAACGAAAACTACATGACGGATTTGAAAGAAAAATTGTATAAAAATAAGGACAGTATTGCCGCTGTTATTCTGGAACCGGTTGTTCAGGGAGCGGGAGGAATGAAATTCTATTCGCCGCGTTATTTGCAGCGTTTGAGGGAATTATGTTACGAAACGAAAACGCTTCTTCTTTTTGACGAAATCGCAACCGGATTCGGACGCACCGGTCGGCTTTTTGCAATGGAATATGCCGGAGTGGTGCCGGACATTATTTGTTTTGGAAAAGCGTTGACCGGCGGTTACATGACGCTTTCCGCTGTGATGTGCACGGATCATGTTGCGGAAACGATTTCGGATGGTCATCCTTCGCAATTAATGCACGGTCCGACGTTTATGGCGAATCCGTTGGCGTGTGCTGTTGCGGGAGCGTCCATTGACCTGTTGTTGGCAACCGATTGGCAAGAGCAAGTTCAAAAAATAGAATCTATTTTGAAAGAAGTCCTGATTCCTGTTTCCGAATGTTCCGGTGTGGCTGATGTACGGGTTCTCGGAGCCATCGGTGTTATCGAAACAACAAAACCGGTTGATGTTGCTGCGTTACAGAAACGTTTTGTCGAATCCGGCGTGTGGGTTCGTCCGTTCGGTCAACTGATTTATCTTATGCCGCCGTTTATTATTGAAGAATCCGATCTCCGCTATCTCGGAAAAACCGTTGCGAATATCACAGAGGAATGGTTACAACAGTCTCTTTTTTAATTTGCGAACAAAAACGCAAAGAAATTCGTAACTGACTATTTTGTTTTTAAGGATTGCGCGCAAAGACGCAAAGAAATTCAAGGTTGGTTTTAACTTGCTCAGTTTTTGACCGTGTTTATTTTTAATTTTATTCCAGCGATATTCTCAAAAATTCAACATTAACCACGAAAAGCACGAAAAAACACGAAACATTTTTGTTCTCATTTTTCATTATAAACGATTGACAACCTATTAGTATTTTTCGTGAAATTTC